>JBKPMK010000625.1:0-1757 GCA_046732115.1 Thermoproteota archaeon | reverse complement strand
TACAATCTACATGTACTTTATCATCAGTAATATGTCCACAATGAGTACATTCAAAGTTTACCGGTTGGGTGCATAATTCACATATTATTTTGACATGCAATTTTTCTGAACCGCATGACCTACAAATAGTCTCAGTCACGTCCTTACAAAATAATGCCTTTTATGTTCACCTATTATAGTTCTTATATTGTATTATTTGGTGGCTTGCAGCGATTATGCACCTTGTTTTATAATGAATCTAGAATCTTAAAAAATCATTTCTATTGCTTCACTTGTTATGCGAATTAAAATACGATTCGACGCTATATTTTTCCAATGTATATTTTTTAGTGCTTTATTTCCAATATGCAGCTTCTTTTGCTGCACCTATTGTGTTTCTCTTTGAACAAGGATTTATTAGCTAGTCTAATTGTCATTTTTTGCATTCAATGCGGTTATGGTTGGTATCTAATAATAGCACAGCTATCAGACCAAGTCATGGATTTAACAGCTAGGATGCAGGAATATGAAAGAAGGCAGCAGCCATATGCTAATGATATTATAATCTATGTCCAATCTAATGGTATTGACTAGATTTGCTAATCCACAGGATTTGTTAAAGCATGCAAAAGATTTCATTGATAGAAGAATGTGTTCACTTAAAAATGATGTAAGCCATTGCGTCAAAACAGCACCTTATGCTCCATATCCTGCATTGATTTATTGCTTCTCTAATATTGATTTACTTGGGGCTTTATATGCTGGCAAAGATAGAAAGAATGCAAATACTACACAACAATCAAAAAATTATATGAAACTTTTTATGGGCTATAGTGAGCTGCAAAGCACTCTTCTTCAATGTATATTTAGACACAAACTCATTCATGTAGCAGAACCTTTGTTATCTGTTATTCAGTATGAAACACGACGTATTGCATGGCAGTATAATCATTATAACGTAGTTAACCATTTGATATTTGTTCCTGCCGCTACTACAAATAACAATATTCAGATTGCACCTAACTGGAGTATTGAATTTGACGAAATATTTGAAATAAGTATCTTGGGTCTAGCTGATGACATAATAAATTCAGTATACAATGATGGCGGATATTTGCAAACGCTTGAAAAAGATAATACTCTACAGGCTCATTTTGAAGAAGCTATTGAAAATATGCATGCTATACTTAATATTACGCCTAAAGATGGCGGAACTCTAAAATGCTAACAAATCACTATCTGTTGATAATATTGAGCATACAAAGTATTACTAGACTTGAAAATAGCACTATAAAATTGCTATAATTATGCCGCGGAATTAGGTGATAGAGTATTAGAATCAAATGTATGATAAATGCAGACTATTATTCATAAGAACGATTATGCAAATATTTGTGATAAGGTTCGCACGTAAGCAACCGTACTACTGTGTCGAAGTTGTCAAAATGAGACTTCAACAGCTACATTTGGCTTCGGATAATACTTTCTTACATCGCCATACTTAGAACTAAATTTACTCATGACATATCTAACTCTACCGCTTTCAGCTATTGGTTTTCCTGTCACCACTTAGAGATTTTCAATGTTTGATTTGCTAGGAAGTTCTTGTACCAGTTGGTATCCGAACCATGGTTTGGCAGCAAATACAGGTTGCTGCCTTCATGTACAAACCAGACTTGACGAGGGATATCTCTGCCTGATTTTCTACCTTTAACGCTAAGCGTTATGTCGTATGCACTATCCAATCTCTGATGAAGTTCGGCTTTGGACATGATATT
>JBKPMK010000624.1:0-1229 GCA_046732115.1 Thermoproteota archaeon | reverse complement strand
CTAAATATGCTAAAACAGTAACACTTGTAGTTCGTGGCGATTCTTTAAGCAAAAGCATGTCATACTACCTTATACATCAATTAGATAAAACAGATAATATACGTGTATTATTAAATTCAAAGGTCACAGAGGTACGAGGAGAAAATAGGCTTGAATTTATTGTCATAACAAATACTCAAACAGGAGAAGTGCTGACTTTTCCATCTCCTGCACTATACATATTTATCGGTGCTGTACCACATACTGATGCGGTTGTTGGCCTAATAGAAAGAGATGCAAATGGTTTTATTTTGACCGGTCCAGATTTAATCTATAATGGGCATAAACATCCTCGGGGCTGGACACTAGAGCGTCAACCTTTTTTGCTTGAGACAAATATACCAGGAGTATTTGCAGCAGGAGATGTACGTCATGGTTCGATGAAAAGAGTTGCTGCAAGTGTAGGTGAAGGGTCTATTGCTGTTCAACTTATACATCAGTACTTGAAAAAGGTGTAAAATAGCACTCATGTCAGGTAATAACAACAATAACAATAATGAGAATATCAATCAAGAAATTGACGACGATAGCCATAAGAATATGACTATTAATACTAACACTAACAATATGACTCATGACCGCGAGTCTTTTATTCATCAAACACGGCTATTTTCAGGATTAACCGATCAGGAATTAAGATCTATTGAAGAGGGAAAGGAGGTTTGGTTTGAAGCAGGAGATAAAATAATTGCAGAAGGAGAACATGATACTTTTTATGTACTATTAGATGGGAAGGTAGAGGTCATACTGAGAGATGGATCTAAAGAAGCAGTACTTGCCACTTTTAATTCAGGAGATCATTTTGGAGAACTTCCTATTATTCTTGGATGGTCAGACCATAAATGTGCTGCGTATGCTGCGGAGAAGAGCCATTTATTAAGATGGAGCCAAGATGAATTCTGGCAAATGATATATAGTTCTCCTGCTCTGACCAGACAGATTCTGCATTCAATGGCTCAGCTTCTTAAAACATTAGAAACGACATTACAGAATAATCAAAAGCTTATTGCACTTGGTAGTTTGGCTGCGGGGCTTGCTCATGAATTGAATAATCCTGCAGCAGCTGCCAATAGAGCTGTAACACAATTATCTGACTCTATCCAAGAATGGAGATCGCTTATCCAGAAGTTAAATGAGCAGCAGAACATAACTACTACACATTGGTCATATCTTTCTAAACTAAGAAATGA
>JBKPMK010000623.1:0-12767 GCA_046732115.1 Thermoproteota archaeon | reverse complement strand
TGTTTTGTTTGCTCCAGGGGTGATCTTCGTATTGTTTGTATAAACATAATAAATCCACGTATAATCGATATTGCTATAACTATTCCTGCAGCGATGTCAATTACGATCGTAAGGTATCCTAAGAAAGGTCTGATCAGCTCTTCCAAAGTTAGAGGGACTGCTTCCATTTCGTTCAGATATCATTCTCTACCTGTGCTATTTTAGTACTATTCTAAATAAATTACAAGTTTTGCATCTTAAACGAAATTGTTACAAATATCATCTCATTATTGTTTTCGAGTATTAGTGTGATGGATGTTACATTATGAGTCTTTATATTTTATCTTGATTCTTTTTGTCAAAATGTTCAAAAAATTATTTCACTTTTCTTCATGACGAAGACGTCATCATTCAATTTATTATATGCTAAATACGATATAGCATTAGCTTTCAAAGGTATCGGTTACTGCATTCCAAAAATGCTACTAATATACATTGGATTTCTTATAATTTTGAAGGTGTAAAAACTAAACCTTTTAAGGAGTACTCGATACTAACAAATGGGCTTATTATATAATGAAGAAACTTGATATAATAGTTCACCATGAGCGGGTTGGCAAAGTTAGCAATTCTCTTCGCAAAAATGATGTTGGTGGTTTGACATTTTATAACATTAAAGGCAGAGGCCGCTCAAAATATGAAGCAGAACATGTTGGCACAGGTGTGATGGAATACACACCAGATTTTGGAGATTGGTTAAAGGTTGAAGTACTGGTTGCAGATTCAAAAGTAAAGCAGATTGTAGACGATCTATTGCAGACAGTGAGTAGAGGTTCATCCTCTGATGGCAAGATTTTCATCTATGATGTTGCAGAAGCTATTGATATAGGAACAAAGAAAACTGGTGACACAGCATTATAATGATAAACTACTTTCTGGATCTAGCATAGTGACAAGAAGATGCACCATTTAGAGTACATGTAGATGGTAAAGATGCATTGCTTTGTTTTACAAAGTTGCATCTGAGATGTCTTACTTGCTACCCTGCAGTACTATTCGTGCTTATCTATTGCTATGAAACTGTGTTCTATCTATTATTAGTGTTGCATATATGGACATCTGATGGCCTTTTCCTTAGGCCATATACCTTCAGACTGATAACCAACAGATCACTCCAGTTACGTGTGCAGACATTGTTTTTTTTACTACTACTACCTAACGGCCAAAGTCTCCTTTTGGAATCATTCTAACTCTTGATCCTTTTATTCCAACTGCAATGATCTCTATTCCTAGTATCAATAGTGCAACTCCTACTATGAAAGATAGAAATAGTGCACCTAGAGCTGGAGAGAACATTACAAAGAAGGACAACACTATAGCTAAAGCACCTACACCAACCCTAGCTCCCTTTACCCAACCAGGACCCTCTTTTTGTCCTATGCCAGATATAACATGCGAAATACCAACGAACAATAACCCAACTCCTGCAAAGATTATTGCAACTATGGCGGTACTCACAGGAAATGCCATAACTATGATACCAAAGATAAGTGCTAGTGCTCCAAGCCCAACAGTACCCCAACGTGACCTACCACCTTCAAATAATCCGCTTATGATTTTCTCAAGGCCAACAATAATCAAGATTATGCCTAGAATGTAAATGATTGTTACTATCGTCATTCCTGGATGCACAAATACTAAAATCGATAATATGATGGCTATAATACCTAATCCAATTTCAGCATAACGTTTCCAACCAACCTGTCTTGTTTCGCTCAAACTAACAAAATATTGCTATTAACTTCTATTTAACCAAATTGTGACTAACTTCCCTAGGAGATTTCTTTAAGATTATCTTATAGGTATATATAATATAACATAGCTTTGAATTAACTAAACTAACTATTGAAGAGCTACAAATTTGGCTTTAGTTACTAACATAAATCATCCATAGCGTCATTCAAATCCTATATTATGTCTCAGTTCATGATCTTGTAAAGAAGGCGTCAAAATTACAGTGATATTTTGCATTTATTTATTGGAGTCTGCCAATTCCTTATGGCTCAATTGATAATTATAACCGGTCACATTATACTTACATGATGACATGGTTTGATACATATAACGAATATATCAAAAACTTTGAAAAGGTAATCCAACTACAACAAGACTACATTAGAAACCTAGAACGGATAAGCCACTTGTATAATGAGTTTATTAAGAACATTGAGCGAGTAAATGAGATTTATAATGAGTTCATAGTCAGTTATAAGAAATTGTCCTCATTATACGAACAACAATTCCAGAATATGCAAAGAATGAACCAAAGATGGCTCAACCTTTTTTCAAAACCATGGGAACAAAACCAAAGTGAAAAGTATAAGGATTGAGATCATCTACTTATATTATCCTCAAGAAAGAGACTCTACTATACTACTACTACTATTATTATTATTAGAGCCAATAGTGAGAAAAAGGGTTATTAGATATTTTGAAGAGCGTCACTTCTTGAGTATAAGCGATATGATGAGATGGATGATGATTATTCTTTATCGAATATGAAAAAACCTGCCTAATCCTGTGGGCTGCAAAATAAGAAACTTTGCAGCACAGTTATGTAAGAACAGTATAACTGTGCTAATCAATAATCAGCAGCAGTAGTAGATCTTGAATATTCTTCTAGATGAAATGATCTTGACGATTTCTTTAATTGTAAAGGATATATTCTACAAAGTTAAAAGTATTCACAAGTATGGATCTATTGCTATGCTAATAGGTCTAACTCCTCCTTTCAGAAAGTATAATAACTTCCTATCGTCTATTGAAAATTATTATGAGAGGTAGATGGGCTTCAGCAGCTTTAGGAGCAGGTATAGCTAGACATCGCGCGGGACGAGAGATGGAAGAACAACAAGGAGCATTTGATTCTCAAATGGATCAAGCGCAAAGACAAATAGAGGCGCAGCAAAGACAAATCGAAATGCTGCAACAACAAAAACAACAACAACCTCAATCACAGCAGGAAGACCACTTTCAGAAGTTAAAAAAGTATGGTGAGCTCAGACAACAAGGAATAATTACAGAAGAAGAGTTTCAAAAACTCAAGGCAGACTTGTTATCAAAAATGTAATCTACAAGTCTGCAACTGGCCGAATGGTAAACCCTTTAACTATGATTTTTACAAATGTATCAAGCTATATAACATCATTTAACACTAGACTTTTTAGAACCAGTTTGAAATTTCAATAGTTAGGTTCCCATTTTGATTTAATCTTGTATGCTTTCATATTATTAGAATTGATATATTTAGCATTGCAGTTTGTGAACATTTCAAATATTGTATAATTCCAGCTTTTATACTGATAATGATAATCATAATCATAAAAATAGTTCATCTGGTTCTATATTGGATATGTTGGATATATTTAGGGTTGAGAGAAGTACTAGATACTACCATTCAACACATATCTAAATAATTTTGCCTAAATGGATAGAGATTAACATAATCCGATGATCCGAAAAATATGGTGAAAGTGTAGTGGTATTATTAGGTGAGTTGATTCCGAAATATCACCTCAGAAGTGACATATTCGAAGTCTCTAGAAATTTGTGACTTCAAGCATCTTTACTTGGTCAATACAGACATATCACCCAATGTCCATGCTTCCTTGATTTTGTCTCCATCAAAATGAAGGATCTCGACCCCTTGAGTCTCGAACTTCTTGTGAGTGGCAGGAAAGTTAGCAAAGTCCTTTTCATGTGTAGCTTTTAATGTCCACCTAAGGGCAACCTTGTTTTGTTCTCCAAAATCATCTACTATTGTAATCTTCAAATCTGGAAATGCGGAGAGATCTTCTCCTACCCATTTTTTGAATTCCTCAAGACCCTTAACCTCTTCGCCCATTCCATGATAAATTATATCAGGTGTGACAAAGTTCTTTGCCATCTCTGTTTTCCGCGCGTTAAATATTTCTTCAACAAACCCTCGAGCTATTGTTTTGTGTTGGGTATCTGTCATGCCCTTTAATGATCATGTGCTACCCATTAAGGTTTGCTATTTATTTATTTATTTTTTATTTGAAATTTGGTGTAAATCATTAAGAGTAATACAAAGGAGATGATTCCTTAGAATATGATAGGCAAGAGCACTCATGTATTTGTCCCAAAGACATTCATTATCACTCGTGTCATCTCACGATCGTACGCCATACCATGATACCTACTATTGCGGCTATTATCAGTCCCACAATTCCTATGATTATAAGCGCACCTGAGCCTCTAGTGTACTTGCCCATATTCTTTTGCAAGATTATCTTAAACAAGTCGAGTTTTGCAGTCACGTTATCATTTTACATCAAATAAGGAGGGAACATTTTTACGGCTATTGTATCTTTATCGATTATTATATCAAAATAGCTGCCGTAATATTTATAATTTTGAGATAACTGCTTATCACATTATCAAATAATGGAAACGACATCCAATCTTAGCAATTTTGAGAACCGAGTCTATTTAGATAAAATTTCCAAGTCCGTAAGAGATCTAAAGTCTACCAAGGATACTCTACTTTTCATACAGCAGATGGTGTCGTTGGGTGCATTATTAAGCAGCTTTGACAGGAATTTGGATTATTCATTTCCAACCATTGATGAAAACGCACAGGATCCTACCTATTTTATAGCTGCCTACTTCGATACAAACAATATAGCCGACGCATTATGGATATATAGGATAGTAAGGTCGTTAACTAGGTATATTCTTCTCTCAGATAGATTCTATGAGACTAGGAATGATAGATATGTTTTGGTTGCAAAACAAGTGCGTAAATCAGTAAACGAACTCCTTCTACAATCCCAACATAATGCACAACACCTCATTTATTCTCTAGCTTATTCCTTAGAACAGTTTTCGGCATTTTGGAAATTTGAGCAAATTATGAAACGTCGTATACTTAAAAATTATAATTTCTCCTATGCCGAAATAAGACATTTTAATCTAGCAAAATCATCAGATGCCTCACTAGTATATGCAAAGGTTTTAGATGCGAAGCTTCCAAGCTTTAATGAAAATGTTGCTCTAATTCTTCATTACAATCAGGCGCTGCTTGATATACAAGATGACTGGGAAGATATAGAAGATGACATTCAGGAAGATATGCCCAATATCTTCGTTATGGCTGCTGTTGAAAATGTTCCATACAATAGAATAAAAAACTCTAGACGTGATTTAATTCGGAAGGTTGTATTAAGTGAAACGAATTCATCTGGAGGACATGTTATCAGCTTAGTAAATGAGCTTCAGGCCTCTAGCAATAGAGTTTCTATTCCTGAAAACTTCGCCTTCCTAAAATTCCTATCAGATCGTTATGCTGCTACATTAAGGAGAAAGATTTCATCAGCTAGTTTTTGATGAATATATTTTGCTATAGATTTAGCTCCCAGTATTTGAAAATTAGTCGTAGTACTTGAAAATAACATAATTAGCTACTATAGAAATTTAGCTCTAGTATCTCTTGCCATGTATCACACATATATGTAATATTATAAATATTGTATTTCCAATGACAAGTAATCACCCCTTTACATTAGCAAAAACAAACATGGTGCTATTATTTTAGCAATTCTTATTTATTGATCACAATTTTTAGGGGTATTGCCGTATATTTCTAGAACACAGACATAAAGGTGCTATATAACCGCGTTAGGTGACGCCTTTTGGTGAGCTGTAATTACAATCGCGACCGTAGGATATGGTGATTACTATCCAGTTACGGCGGCCTGACGGATAATAGCAAGATTCATAATGCTAACTGGAATTGGAATCTTTGCACTCTGTAAGTACGCTTGCACATAGAAGAATGCAGCGAGCAGGGTCAAGGTTAGAGTCAAAGACCGAACCTCCCCGATCCAATGTATTAGGCTATAAGACAAAGACATCATTAAAAAACAAAAATTGACGGAATAGAGAATTTGACTTCAAGAAGATTTCGATAGCCTCATTATTATGATGAAAAGTATGCGACGTACTTTACTTGAAGAGTCAAAGGTCTCTCTAAGTGCTCAAGGTGCGGTATAGTTTATCATCATAACAACAAACCTAAATTCTGTAGCAACTGCGGTCTTGATCTTGGGTGGTAGTAGTAGTGGTGGTGTTGGTGCATCTGCAATAGCATAATCTTAAATCAAGTGGAGATGAGTAAAGTAGATTATAGCGCTGACGCCGACATGAACACTTTGGCGTTTATGGACTTATTCGTGGGAGATATTTTTATAACTCATGGTGTGTTTTCTTATATTGATGGCATTTTTTGGAACTTCTAGACGAGTTGCCCGCCGAACTGCGAGAAGAACTTCAAGGCGATGGGGTGCTGCGAACGCAGCGGCACAAGACGAACCCGATGTGCAATATCAAGCACCACCACCGCAATATCAAGCACCACCACCGCAACCACAACAAGCTCAACCCCAGCAGTCAGAAGACCCTGTAAAGCTATTGCAAGTTAGGCTGGCCAAAGGTGAGATCACACCAGAACAGTATCAAGCAAGCTTGAAAATACTGCAAGGCGGGTAAGTTTTTATTTTTATTTTTATTTTTAGGATCATCCGATCGTCTTTATGCATCAAGAGCTGATGATCATAAATTAGCCAAGCTTGTCTTTGTTTTTGCTAATTTATGGATATAGACAATATATTTTGTAATTGGCAATACGTCTAAAGAGATAAAGAGCAACTTTCCAAACAAAAGTTCTTGTTTGGTAGAAGCATTGTCACTTTGCCTAGTCTAGGGGCATTTACCCTAAACCTCTTTCTCTAACTATCTGTACTTGACGAGCCTTCAATATATGTTCAAGTGCATCCAAAACAAGTAGTCCTGTAAAGGTCTCTTTAAGGTTCATGTGATGTACTTTATCAAGTATAGCTCCAAAAAGTGGATATTTTGTCCTTATCTCATTAATCTTTGATTGAATGATCGCTTCACTTGCAGCCTTATCTTCCATGTTCAGAAGACGAAGGGCATGCATTTTTCCCAGCCATCTGACTCCATCAACAAGCAATGAAACAGTACCTGCTTCCTCTAGATCCATATCAGGGATTCTATCCAAAATAGCTGATACAAGCGGGTAGTTGGTTCTGAGTTCCTCAATCAATTCTGTAACATCATCGTCATCTGATAATTCTCTTACAGTCATATGAAACTAATCGACCCAACATTACTTAAGTATTTACCATATGGACTAGCTCGAAATGAAAATAGATCTCATTCAGAAATCCCGTGGTTATATTATTGCAGTCAGTCAGCAACGCATCCTTATAAAAAAGGGAGAAGGTTTTGATCCAATCCATAAAAAAAGAATTGATATACATCACAAAGTGTACTGCCAACAGATAAACTATTTCGAGAAAAAGGAATATAACAAGATATTAAAAATCGAGTTCCTCTTAGTCGGGCATTTGCTAACTACAGTTGACTCAAAAGTGTGATTGATATATACACCAAGGTACAAAATGAGGATAATGCTCCACTCTACAATAGCAATCAAAAATTAGCAGATTATATATCTTGACAAAGAATACAGACAGTTTTGGACAGGTTTCACTATGATTATTTGTAGCAGATTTTTATAGTCTATTTCATATACACACGTATATTTTAATATCTGTAATTTAAGATAAAGGAATCTCTATCAATGAATAACAATGAATTTAGCAGGAAAAAAGATGTTGATTTTGAAAAAAACGACAACAATCAAAGAGTGAAATATACTAAAAGGTCGACTTTGAAGAAAATCCTTCTACTGGGAATAATATTTGCAATTACACTAAGTATCAGTGCTTTGCTGGTCCCTCCTGAATATTTGATCTATTCCCAAAGCGCACAGGTGGCAATTGCAGGTTATCTTGTTATAGAAATAATAGCTAATACGGCTTTCAAGCTAGCAATATCGGCGCAACAATCAGGTCAGACAGCCAAATCGATAAGGAGTCTTACAAGGATTATCGGAGCTATCGTAATTGCCGCCATAGTGGTATCATATCTTAGCCAAAATGCCGCCATAGCTGCGTCAATTGGTACTATATCTGCGTTAGTGGTTGGTTTTGCTTCACAAAATCTGCTTGGAAATATGATAGCAGGAATGTATTTGGCATTAACCAGACCATTTAAGATAGGCGACATGATCACTGTCTTTGGAAATAGTGGTCAAGTTTATGACATAGGATTACTAAATTGCGAACTTCTGATGAAAAATGGTAATATTGTGCGTGCTCCAAGTTCATCATTGTTGACAACACCGATAATAATATTGCGGATAGACAGTTATGAAAGTCAGAAGCGACCGGTGGGAGTAAGCTAAACAGTGAAAAAAAATATGCATACTAGAGGCACTAATGCAAGTCTAAATTAGAAAATGCATTTTTGATGCTGTTAATATAAGGAAAAAAACGAATTATTGATTTCTAATGTGTTGATGAAAAGTTTAAATCTATAGAATTTATTATGAACGCAATGAAAGTTTCTATGTACATTAGTATTATAGGACTTGTTATAGTACTTGGAGTCTTCACAGCATTTTCTCTCTTTCAGAGAAATGTGAATGCAGCGCAATCTACTCAAACATATGTTATACTAGGATGGGGCGGTAAGACTGTTGGCCTAGCTGATATTGTCTCAGATGGTCATCAAACTACTATTACAGCGTCCACTCCCTATATAGCACCTCAAGGAAAGACTTTTGAAGCTTGGTTAGTTGATGGCAATTATGGCGCTTCTGGCTATCCTCTCAGTTTAGGACAATTTGACGAAAAAGGAATATTAAGGTACAAAGCAAATCTGGTTAATGCATACACATATACAGATCTTGCAGTAACAGTTGAACCCAAAGATGATGCTGATCCAAAACCTGCTACTTCTGAGCAAGTTGGAGTTGCTGTGTTTTCTTCTCCGTATGGAAAGTAAAGTAGGCGAGGAGTGAGATATATAAAAATGAATTATAATAAAAATAATATTAAAATGCAAAAAAATAGTCACCACCTAATATTACTAGTACCATCAATCGCTATTGTACTAGTTAGTATTGGTATGATCTTTATACCAACTGTGAATCAGAATGCAGCTGCACAGTCGTCACAACAACAGCAGCAGAGTCAAAATGCCAATATTAGTATTGCTACAATATCAGAGGCTGCCAGAAATTTGGCTCAAAAATTAGGTATAAATTCAACTGAAGTATCTATAAAACCAGGACAAAATATGTCTGAGCTAACTCAGAAATTGGCACCTGGTGGTAGTCTTGCTAATTTTCAAGAACAACTCAAAGGATTAGGACAACAGCTAGGACTAAACGGAACTTTGCAATCACAGTTAGGACAACAACTATCTGCTGTAAACATTACTCAATTGGCTCAGAAACTGGAGCAAGCATCAGCTTTTATACCATGATCCATCATTCTATACAAGCAAAGAAAAAATTATTAGAAAATAGATAGACGAAACGATTCGTTTATTCTCCATACCATTTTGAATGATCTTTATATATCAATATAACATTGCTGAAGAATATGGGTAAGTACACTAGAGGCTCAGGCGCTCTTATAATCATAGGAATTGTGGGACTGATAATAGCCGCAATAGTAGGTATCATGGTATGGCGTGCGATCGTGAGATGATGACATGAGTAATAATGAGTTTGATAATGTAAAAAGACAGACTCATCTAAATCAAAAGGGGAGCCTAACTAATGAAATTTCAAACTGGTTCTAAAAAGTCTAATGAATTCAAGCCTGAAGCAAATAAATAATATACCTAAAAAAGCTTCAGCCTAATTCATTCATTCTTTTATCCATCCAATCCGATGTTGAACCTGCTCTTTTAAGAGTACGTAATGCTTTCAGAGCACTCAATTCCTTGTCTTTTATTTCTAGCATCATATCAAAATCCAAGGTCTTGGTTTCATTCAGGAATTTTTCAAATGATGTGATATCAATTGTTTGTGCATGTCTACCTTTTTTTCTATTTTTATTATTATTTTTATTATTATTATTATTATTATTATCGTAATTTCCTAGATCTTGACTGCTATAATCAATCATAGGTGTGCCATCCCTCGTTCCATCCCATGTGGACATGGCTGTCTTAAGATTAGACCTCAAGGATTCTCCGTTATTATAACATTCATGGTGAAAGCTATCGAAAACTATTGGAATGCCAGTTTGTTGATTGATACAAAGACAATCTCGCAAACTGTAGAGGCGATCATCATTTTCAACAACAAGTCGCTTTCTTATTGAATGATCAGCCAAATTGTATGTTCTTATGAATCTATCTATTGCTTCCATCTTATTACCATAAACTCCTCCAACATGAATTTGCACTTTTGCTGTCTCGTCAAGACGCATAGCATCTAGAAGCGTACAATGATATTTTAATTCATTAAAGCTATTCTGTACTATTTTTTCATTATAAGAGTTAAGAATGACGAACTGATCAGGATGCATAGATATACGCATGTAGTATTTTTTAATATAGTCTCCAATTTGTTGTAACTCAGATTGAAAAAACTTGTACCAAGCAAATTTGCAAATTGGATGTGAAGCGAAAGGAATTAAGTCTGAGCTAATCCTAAAAAATAACAAATTATTTTTGACATTATATTTCAGAATTTGATTTAAATGAACTAGGTTATCTTTAACAGTTTGAATCATCCTGCTTTCAGAATAAGATGCTAGCCTAAAGGTAGAAGGAGCATTACGAGATATGCTATTATTGATACAAGGATATCCTATTTTCATACTGGATATTTTTGAAAAAATGATTCTATATGTGTATATACCAATACGTTCAGCCTATGATTCTTATTATGAGGCAAGGAAATTCCGTATGTCAAGAAATATAAATTATTAATATTATGATTTCTTAAAAAGAAAAGATGAGAGATTTATTCATTTATTTATTCTCCCATATTCCAATTGTATTTCTCTGTGGATCTTCTAATACTGCATAATATCCTTCTGATATTTCCTGTCTATCCTTTACAACTCTAGCCCCTAATTGTTTTGCTTTGTTTATATAATTCTCTAATGATTCTACCTTAACGAACTGAGTTGATACCTGTTGGGGATTTTCTTTTTGCATTAACGCTCCACTTATTCCGGCATTTTTTATCATATAGTATCCTTGTGTTTGGCCCTTTTCAAATTCCCAGCCAAAAAGTGATGAATAAAAGCTCTTCAAGCCATCCACATTATCTGCTGGTATTTCAAAATGTCCTACCTCGTGTTTAATACCATTATTATTATTCCTTGACATGATTTTTGCCTCTCCTCTTCTATTTGTGCATCTATCTATCTATGCTTGACCTGATTCTAGCTTTTGCTTTACTGTCTGTGCTGCCTGTTCAAGTGCTTCTCTTATTTTGTTATCTGCTTGGCTACCTGACAGCATGTTTGCAATTTTACCAGTTGTTGGTAGCTCAAAATCAATTGAGTGTTTCACCTGTGTAGTATTTGTTCCATTCCCTTGGAATTCCTGGATACTGTCCCATCTTTTGAAAGGGCCTTGAATTTGCTTTGTAACTAGCTTTGTATTCTCTTCTTTGTCTACTACTTGCAATCTCATTTCTTCTTCTTTTCCCATGTATTGACCTTTTACTCTCATTTCTGAGCCTTCTTCATTTTTTGACCCTGATACATCTTCAGATTCCTTAACTATATCATGTGGCCATGCCTCTTGTATGTTATTTGGATTTGTATAGTATTCGTAAACTCTTTGTATTGGTGCGTTAATTTGTGTTTGATATTCAACTTTTGTCATATCGGCGGCCATTTGTATTTTATTATATTAAAGAGTTACACATTATTAGATAAAGTTAGGCACTAGCAGTTAAGTAAATAAGTAATTAGCGATTCAGGTCAAGGTAGTTGTAAGTTAGCACTATTTGATTATATTACTACTAGTTTATATATAACAATGCATGTCAGAATTGATATGAATAAGATAAACAACAAAATTCCATGGGGATTGGCCATAGGTACATTGGGTGTAACAATTGCAGGCCTATTTAATGGCACAGCACTATTAGGAGTGACAAGCGTAACTTGTGGGGCATTAGCATTAGTGACCGCAGTTTTCGCAAGACAAAAAATAGAAAAGAAGAAACTTAGACCAGAGTTAGCAATGGGGCTAAAATAGCTTAGATTTTCTAGACATACGTTAAATCAAATATCCCTCATATCTTTTTATTAGCACTATTGTAAGTGTGATAACATGCAAGTTCCTTCCTCTGGTCTTCAATTGACAGATCGTAAATAGAAAATAACAATTCAAAGTTAAAAAGATGCAACAACTATGTGTATTTAAAACATCAACAAAGGGTATTATTATACGTACATTGTTTTATCATGCTGATTTGATATTGAGCAACCATGGTTAGCACTATGTAACAGTTGTTGGCATTATTTATATATGATGTGTATTCCTATCTAGTCATGGCATTAGAACAGGAAAGTAAATTCGTATTGAATTTGGAGCTGGGTGAGAGCTATATATATGGAACAGCTTTTATGTCTGATAATTCATATTCAATTAATATTCAGCAAGCAAGCAATAACCTTATTGTTCTTCCGTCAGATTTCACTAATCTCGACGAGTCACGTGAAGCACTAGTTTCTTTTAGATTGTCGGGGCATAGCGATACAAATCAAATTTTCATAAGATCTAAAGTAAAGGTTGGGCGAGGAGATCTTATTGAGGTTTATATAAGTCAGGATACTGACCTTTTCACCCTTTCAAAT
>JBKPMK010000622.1:0-6939 GCA_046732115.1 Thermoproteota archaeon | reverse complement strand
TATGGTATATAAAAGCAACTTTAGAATTGCTGCCGCATTGAGTTAGCATCCTGTTTCGAGCCTTGCAGCAGGACTGGGTAATGTTCGTAAGAGTTATTGCTGTTTCAGCAACCTTATACCTCTTCCATTCTAACTGTTCAGCTTTTGTGCTAAGTGCAGATATTTCCTTCGTAAATATTACGTCGGTCAGATTTTTAGCTTTATCGAATTCTCGTCTCAGCTGACAGCTATTCTTGTCATTCTTGTTCCCCGTTCCGACTATCTGTGTAGTCATAGGATATGGCAGAGATATAAGATTATAGGTCCCAGTGTTAGATAAGAACTGACCTAATTGAATGACCCATTTGAATTGCTGTCTTTAGAAGATATAGAACAAATGGAACAACAACATTTGCAAGCCATCGAAGCCTTGGAGATATCCGATAATTCTGTCAAGTGTCAGAGATGTGGGAATGCCGTGCCTATCGTTGGTAAGCTATCCAGGCCTTGTAATGATAGGGTTGCTGTATTGCAAGATAATAAAATGGATGGAAAACTACTATCATGGTGCAATCTTAATGATCTCAGAGCACTAAAACAAGAACTTGAAGAGTCATTAGAAGATCCCCTATGCCAGATTTGGTATAGCCATCTTTATGACTCGTTGTCTTAATATTATTGCTAAGGCTATTGAAGCAATTGAAAATGCGACTGCAGATATGAATATTAAGTTAAATGAATTGGCTGATGGGAAATATTGTGCTATTTCATTGATATTTAATAAGGATTGGTTTGTCTGCATATACATTCCTGCTAGTGCAGGACCTATGGCAGCACCAATAATTCTCATTAAAGTAGTCATTCCCAGAGATATGCCACTAAATTGTCTTGGTGTGGACAATATGATTACATTCATAGCACCAACGTTAGTCAAAGATAATCCAGTCGATAGTATCGCAAGGTTAGTTGAAACCAATAACTCTGTAGAATGGAACATAAGTAAACCTATAAAACCTACCGCAGTTATGCAAGTACCAAATATTATTGGTTTTAATGAGCCTAATTTTGATACTATGAAACCAGAAGTTGGACCAAATATCAATAACACTAAGGCAAATGGCAACTGTACTTTTCCAGTGCTGATTGCATCTTCACCAAATCCAATTGGTTCTGGATTTCTTACTAGTATCGGTATCGTCTGGAACACCATAAACATAGACAATCCAACTAGCATAATAATCAGATTTGCAGGAAGTATTGATTTGTTGAGCATCAATCTAAAGTCCACTAACGGATACTTTGATCGTCTCTCGACTATCACAAACAGTACAAATGAAACAATTCCAGATAGGATAAGAAGAGGCAAAAGAACCTGTACTGAAGGAATAGAATTAGAATTACTATTGTTATTACCATTATTGTTCATGTTAGTACCAGTCGCGTTACTACCAGATGTTTCAAGGAATGTCAATACTAGTAGAAATGATGTTATAGCAGCAGCGAGTACAATAGCACCTTTTATATCAATGTGAGTTGTAGATCTTTTATTACTATTGCGGCTATTATTATTATTCTTTGTCTTTGTCTTTTCCTTAATATTGTTATTTTCTACAATTTCAGATTGTTTCTGTAAATAATCCTGTTCCTGGTCCTGACCCCGGTCTTCAACTTTAATAAAGCGTCTTATCACTAATAGAAGAATAATTGCAATTGGTATTATTGTAAAAAACGTACTTCTCCATCCATAGTTTTGAATTATTATTCCGCCTACCGCCAATCCTATTACTGCACCAGATGCAAACATAGAAGTGATAACTCCTTGGCCAATTGAAATTTTTTCTCTTGGAAATATATCTCTTACAATACTAAAGGCAATAGGAAACATCGACATTCCTATTCCCTGTACTGCTCTAGCCATTAGCATAAAGTATATGTTTGAAGCAAATCCCGATAAAGAGACTCCTACGACATATATTGCCATTATGATTAAAAGGATTTTCTTTCTTCCGTAGATATCTGATAACTTACCGGCTATAGGTGTCATAACAGCACCTGACACTAGATAAGCAGTAAGAATCCACGAAGACATACTGTAAGATACGTGAAAATCTTTGATAAGATCTGGAATAGCTGGTATCAGCATGGTTTCTGCATACATTACTATAGTCGCAATGCAGCTTAATATGGCAAGTACTTTCCATGTAGAAGCAGGGATCTTTACAGAAGCAGTACTGGATGATGGTGTGTATAAATTATTAGAAGATGGATTATGATTATTACTATACTCAACATCATCAGTACTATTTTTATCCTTATTTTTATGAAATGGTGGCTTCATTTTTAATAGCCCTTTTTTTAGTTTTTCTTGTTGTTCCGGTTAACTCTAGTCGTTATCCTTGTAGCAGTGCTAATGTTATTAGAGGTATTTGCAGTTAAGTTTGCTGTATTACTTGGGCTACTAATATTACTTTCATCAACAATATTACAATCAACACCAAATTCAATTCTAAGGTTTTGCCAAATTTTATTTAAAACATTTCTCATTATGTCGATATTCTGTTCTGGTATATTTTTAACAGATATTTGCCTTATTCTAAGGGCGCATTCTAACATCTTATCCCACGATGCATCAGACTTTTCTGTGTAGTAAATTCTATTGATCCTTCTATCCTCTGCACCTACTTTTCTTATTACTAGCCCATTCTTTTCCAGTTTATCTATAATTGGGATAAGAGTGGGACCTTCCAATCCTAATTTATCCGCAATCTCTTTTTGAGTTAGACCATTTTCATTCATAAGCGTTACAATTACTTTCCATTGACCAAAAGTAATGCCTACCTTATCGCGTAATTCAGTATCGAGAGCCTTTACTATAGCCTTTGCAGTTCTGTTAACAATAAATCCGATATTATTTTCATAATCATACTTTTTCATAATATTATATCTAATTATTAGTATACTAACTAATAGTATATAAAGATTAAACAAATAGCTCTTTATGCAGTAGACTTACTTTAAGTAAGTAACTTCATCTTCAAGTTCTTCGTAGCTTGTTTTATTTAAATCAACGTGCTTTATCATGGCGTGGGTACGTACTCTACGAAGAGTCCGTGTATTCAGTTAACTGCGATAACATACTTATACAACCGGATTTTCACAAATTGAAGTATAGAAACCTTCTATAGTATTTTTCTAGACGCTCTAATTACATCTGTGACTTTTCATATGTTGTGATTATTAAACTAATATAACACTATTTTCGGATATTTATCTTATGGATTGTCTTATGCATTTTTACTCGAGTAATTTTATTAAACCTTGATCTATAGCTATTCATTACCGAAATCCCCAAATAGCTCATACTTGGAAATTCGTTTAATACGTTTTAAGCGTGACCTAATTGCACCATGATATGATACGATGGTGCTGTTGATAGATATACCACTCTTTACAATATTTTCAATTGCGAGTATTGATAAGAAATAAACTGCTGGAGTATACTGGATTGCAAATCTGAATTGCCAGTTGCTGCTGCTAGCACTCCAAAACAGAAGAGAAACAACAAACCATACAATAAAGCTGTAGTTAAATTTGTCGTCATATGTTCTTCTATATATCAAGGCAATAGGTACAAGCAGGAAGGGGAGACCCCATATATTAATAGAATTTACAAGATAATAAGGAGATAAAAACGGGTCAATTGTTGTATCTTTTGAAAGTGCAGTCGTAAACGTACCAGCTTTTAAATACACTACCAGTGCAATAAGTATGAGAGCAGGTACGCCTGATGAGATTGTTCTAAGCGCAAGTTTTGGCTTTCTGGAAAGTATGCTTTCTACAGCAAAAATTGCAATCGCTTGAAGAAAAACTGGATATCTTGATGCAAATGTTAATGCAATTGTTATACCAGCCAAAAACCAATATTTTTCTTTTCGACTTTTAAGGAAATACATGCTGAGAACAAGAAAGAAAAGTGCCAGACCTTCGGTCAGAATCTGGGTACTGAATAAGAATACCGGTCCATTAATCATAGTAAGCGCTGTAACACCAAATGCAAAGGCGTTCCCTTTGTATTTTCTTAGGAGAATGTACAAGACGATTCCTGCGCCAATAGTGAACATTGCTTGCAGTCCCTTGACTAGAAGCCAGTTTTCACCGGTAATAGACCAAATGCCTGCAATAATCCATGAGATCAGCGGGGGCCTATAAATCTCATCTAGAGGTTCATTATTTAGCCAATCATGAGCATTCATAAGATATACAGTGCCATCATGGCTTGGTACTCTGAGAACAGAAATAAAGTCAGTATAATAAAGAGAAAGAAATATACAAAAAATTACAAAAGCAATATCAATGCCATATGATTTGAGAAAGCTCAGAATATTTTTGTTTTCGTTTCTTCTTAGATTGTTGTGATTTTCTAGTGCCATAATGCCGCACCTAAAGTTGCTCTATTTTTTTATATAGAAGAAGTTTAGCAGACTCCGTTCTAGTTTCGCCTAATTTCTGGAAATCAGCACTTAACGCCCTTAAGCCTTTATTTGAAAATATTGGTCTTAATTCTGTAATACTAGTTCCTTTTCCATGAGTATAAACTACCACTAAATACTTGTAACCAAGATTTGACATCCATGTTACAAGTGTTTTTTCAGATGTTACCTTTCCCCTCCAAGGAACCTTCACAGGATGATCGCTAAAATATTTTATTACAGCGGAATTAGCTGTAACCACTAAAGTCTCATTTTTAGGAACAGATTTAGTCAGATTCTTTACTGCCTGTATATAGAGGTCATCATTTATGTTAGCAGTATCGCCAAAAACGCCTAAATGGTTTTTACTTTGAGCATGAGCATATACTGCACCAACTAAGACCATCGTTATTGCTGCACCTGCTATCCAATAATGGATTTTTTTAAGTTTTGCAATGATAACTCTAGTCATGTTCCCAGATATATTAAAAATAATGGAGCAAGTTCTATATTTGATTCATTAAAAACAATTGAGCAAGAGAGATCGTAATGAGAGTTTCTCATGATAATCATTTCGAATAAATGTCTTGGAACTGAGTTATAGTATGTCCGCGTTAACATGAATAGTTAATGGTAGATACAAGTAATAAAAATATAAAGCTTCTTGCACTTTTCCACCTACTTTAGATATGGAATTGTTGAGTTTTGTTTTTAGGGTTTGTACTAACATGATGATTTACATGATCTTGCTTACTATGATACTAAATGGTAGCAACAATTGATAGGTTTGATAAGTTTTAGGTATCGGTTTTTACATCGGTAGGCTATTATATACGACACTTTTTTGTACATACTCAACTATGACGTATTTTTATAAATCAGTTTTGTTTTTGGCACTATTAGCTATACTACTTGTTGCAACGTATAATCATTATCCTCCTAAACTGGCTATAGCAAAGATAGCTAGATCTAGAGGTGCGATAAATATTGATGATCCAAACTTAAAGTACGAAGTAGTGGCAAGTGGACTTAAATCTCCAACCACTATGGCATTCTTAGGACCAAACGATATTTTAGTAAATGAGAAACTCAATGGTACAGTACAGAGAATTATAGATGGTAAAATACAACCACAACCAGTACTGGATGTTAGTGTAGCAAACAAAAATGAAAGAGGAATGCTTGGAATAGCTGTAGCAAAACCATCTACTGGCACTACTACTATTGCTAATAATAACAATAATAATTCATCTCCAACTACCTATGTCTTTGTATCATTTACAGAAACTAAAGTAGAAGGTAGTGATATCTGTCCTAGACCAAACCGTTGTGAACCAGGACATGATCCTATCGGTAATCGTCTATATAGATATGAATTGGCCAGTAATAATAGTAAATTGATAAATCCTAAACTCCTATTAGACTTGCCAGCTATTCCAGGACCCGGTCATAATAGTGGGAAGATAATAATTGGACCTGACAACAATCTGTACTTCACTATCGGTGACGTAGGAGCTTATAAGACAGAGACCCAGAACTATCCAAATAACCCTAATTCAAATGGAACAAGTGCAGTATATAGAATCACTCAAGATGGGAAGGCAGTAAAAGGCATCATTGGTGACAAAGATCCTTTAGACAAATACTATGCTTATGGTTTACGCAACAGCTTTGGAATGGACTTTGATCCTGTGACTGGAAAGTTATGGGATACTGAAAATGGCGCCGCTTGTTGTGACGAGATCAATCTTGTAGATCCTGGATTTAATAGCGGATGGAGAAAAGTACAGGGATTTTGGGAAGTTAAGGGAAATACATATGGCAATATGGTACAGAATCCTATAGATCTTGTAGATTTTGATGGAAAAGGAAAGTATAGATCTCCGGAATTCGTGTGGCTTAATACTACTGGTCCTACTGCAATCAAGTTTCTCAATTCTGACAAATTAGGTAAACAATATCAAAATGATATGTTTGTAGCAGATTACCATGGTGGTAACATTTATCATTTTAAACTGAATCAAAATAGAACTGATCTAGTACTTAATGGCACACTTGCAGATAAAATAGCAAATAATGCTCAAGAACTTGATGATATAATATTTGTAGCAGGAATGGGTGCAATTACAGACCTTCAAGTTAGTCCATATGATGGATACCTATATGCTGTTTCATTTTCTGGAGGTAAGATATACAGAATACTTCCTGCAACTGCAACTGCAACAACACTGGCTAGTGGTAGCAGTAGTAGCAGTAGTACAAATTCAACATAAAGCTCTTAGCAATTTATATTATATTTTTTCTTGCACAAATTATCTATATGACATAGGATCTAAAGACCATTCTAATGGCATAGAATGATAAACCCTCTTAACCCATAAATATATAGACTGAGTCATACAAGTTATTGTAGTCACTATGCCTATCAGCCTGACCAGAGCTATAAGAAGTACTCATAGACATCCAACAAACAGGATTCTGCACTGCATTG
>JBKPMK010000621.1:0-7570 GCA_046732115.1 Thermoproteota archaeon | reverse complement strand
AAAAACCACTAGGAAAGAACAATACTATTGCTTCGTTGAGCTTTGGAGCAGAACGAAACATAAGCAAACTAAACAAGCTGTATCACTAGTACTTGAACATGGCAGTTTGCTTATAATGAAGGATGCTACACAAAGGAATTGGCTACATGGCCTACCCAAATCTAAAAACATAACTCAGCCTAGAATAAACCTAACTTTTCGAACTATACGCGAATGAATCGTTTTATCAAGAATATTAAAATGTATAGGCATTGGCGATATTTCAAAAAGCATCGACTGTCTGTATGGACATGCAAATACAAGAGATTTTCCATACTATTGGTGATATGTTCATCTATGTCATCAACATTACGGCTTCTCAACACCTCTCTTAGTCAGCAAAGATCTTATTGACTGCATTAACTCTTCGTGCGTCTGTATGTCTTTCTTTCTCATGTAATAGTATAGTTCCTCCATGGCAGCATGATAGTCAACTCCTAGATTTTGAGCGATGTTGAGAGCTATATTAGATAAGATCAACCTTCTCATCACTATCTCTGTTCCATATACGGAGGCGTCACTAGTTAACTCGCTGAGCGTGTTCTTGAAATTAGAATCGATGTAGCGGTCTTTGGCCTCTCTTGTCTTGATTGCGAATATCTCCCCCATCATACGTGCTTTCATATGTATCTCCTCGACCATTGAAATGAACTCATCATTGAGAGGCCTGTTATCGAGTAGGACTTCCGAAAGCAAGTCGGCTGCGTCCTGCTCACTCACATGCATAAGCTCTTTGACTTTGAATAATACATGACAAGCAGCACAACCATTGCCCTTTATGATAGAAGGATTGTCAATTACAACAGATATTTCGTTCTTTATTATCTGTTCCGATTCTATCCGCGACTTATCGTCTAACTTGACCAACTACAACAAAGACATCATCGTAAGGCTAAAAAGTCTTACATTAACATACTAATCCGCAGGATAGAGAATAGCCCTAGGATCACATTACGACCACAAACTGAGATTGTGGCCGTGGAAGGGGGCGATCACCTCGATTCTGTTTGCTGGCGAAATAGTCAAACAGGACAGACAGAAAAGCACCAAATAAGTCGTCATGACTGGTGCCCATCCAAACACCAGTTGGCCCAATGGCTGTATCGCACTAGATGATAAAGGTTTCATAAAGACAGGTCTCGATCTGTCGACAGAAAATCTGAACGCTAGAGGCTGGCCACTTACGCGTCAACCATACTTGCTTGAAACCAGTTTACCAGGTATTTTCTCAGTGGGCGACGTACGTGGCGGCAGCATCAAGCGTGTTGCATCTGCGGTGGGAGAAGGATCAATTGCAATATCATTTGTCCATCAAGTACTGCAGGAATAGGAAACAAAATAAATACACAGGACTACCCTTACAAAATATTGAGGCCTTTGTTGAATGCATGATGTTGTTGTAGCAAATGTTTATTATGTTATCTGATAAGGCACTCGTATGAGCAATAGTAGTAGCCGGTGTTGAAGCAGAAATCTGTGTTGATGTAGTAGAGTTAGAAGTAGTGGAAGATATAGTTGTAGATGCAGACAATTGAGGCTTTAGATGATCCTTTTTCATGACACTGTAGATGGTAAGAAAGATGAATTATATAAGATAGTATTGGATAATTGCTTCTATAATGGAAAGCAGTAATTCTGGTCACATTACAGATTGGGATGAGGTCATTAAAAAGGAAGCAAGAGGACGAAATAATGCAAACCTTGGTGAAGTGCTGGAGGTAAGAGACGATATCGTCATTACGGAGAGAGGTACCTTAAACAAAGAAAAATTCTATCTACCCAAGTCAATTCCGCATGGATTTAATGGTCACACCTTGCTTTTTGATATAACGGAAAAAGAGGCAAAAGATAGGTTTATGAATGAGCCAGCCTTAACACAAGGAACTGAAATTCAACCAACAACATTTGCTGCTCCTCCGGATAATGAAAGACTCATATCAGTAATCGAAGAAAAATTAGAATTAACAAAAAAAGAAACGGTAGAAGAGGCAAAAGTAATAAAGAAACCAAAAATTGAATTCAAGACAGTTGAAGTAGAGTTAACACACGAGGAGTTGGTTATTGAAAAGAGGCCGATAGAAGACAATACATCATCATCCTCTCCAAATCCCGAAATAGTGCAATCTAAAACAGAAATTAGTATTCCATTAAAAAGAGAAGATATCATAGTTTCAAAAAAACCTCGTGTAAAAGAAGAGATAGTAATAAAGAGAGTTCCACTTAGTGAGACCAAAAAAATAAGTGAACAATTGATAAGCGAGAAATTTAGCATTAGAAATGCTGCAGGAGAAGAGGTAAAAGAAGTGAAAGAAGGGGGATGAGAATAAAATGTCTAACATTCAGGGCAAATGGTTAGTCTTTTTCAACAGTCATAACCGTCATTTGTCACTAGCGTAATAGGTAGTTTACGAAGAATGAAAGAAGACGGCAGCAATAGTAATTATACTACTGTTCAATTGAACAGACTTAATGCTATAAGGAATTCAAAAAGTAGTTATTTTGACTTTTTAAACTAATGACAATGATCTGGTACTCATATGAGCATCATAGATCGGATTCTGAATATACCTCCTCTTGATGTCTGCATAGCTATACATCTCAGAGTTTGAAGATAGTGTACACCGTCGGATGGGGTTGTACTTATAAGAGCAATAATGGACATAGTGGTACTTATTGATATCATTATTGTTAGTAATAGTGGTAGCACCAACGTCATAGTTTTTCCTTGCCTGCTCATCAGAGAGCACTTTGTAGGCTTCGACTATCTGCATGAATTTTTGTTTAGATTCTTCTGAGTTTTTGTTTCTATCAGGATGGTATTTTAAAGCTAAATACCTGAAGGATTTTCGTATATCATCTTGGGAGGCAGCATTACTAATTTCAAGTACCTTATAATAATCCATAATTCCAGTATATTAAGCCGAGGCAAATAGTATAATCTGTTATGATTATCTTTATTATCAAATATGTCTAAAATTTTGAGCTTATATAGAATGTATGTCAATCTATCTTCTTACCGCTATTAATTGGTGTAAGAAGAATTGTTTACCAGTCATGAAATTTATCGTGTTAATAGAACCTAGCTATTATTGGCAGTATTAAATAGTCTGACTCCCTAATCTGGTAGTATGTCATTTTATTGGCACAGAATAAACAATTGTTAATATGTAAGCTGAAAAAGATACAAGGAAGAGACGGAACACGACTAATATAGTTAGTTAATATACATCTACTTCCCATATCAGTTTGTGATGCAAGCCCAGTTGTTACATAATAACTTCCTTATATCCAATCAATGGTCAAAATAGTATAATACATATTATTTGTTATTATTCAAATGAAAAACAGTTTGTGACTGGCTAAATAAATACGCCCTTTGTAAATTCTGCGCTGTGCAAAACTATAGTCTTTACAAATCAAAAACTAAAATGAACTTTCTTTATATTGCTTCTTCAATAGTTATGACTCCTCTAGAGAAATTATTTTACATATTATATACAATCGATGTATTTTGATCTCTCTTATTGCCATAGCTTGTTTACAGCTATCTAAACAGAAAATGTTTATGGAAGTTATATATGTGCATATAGGAGTTAACGAGATCCTTACTGGATATAGTATTGATTTGTCCTATCAAAGTTCGCTATAGCTTCGAAATTTCTCTCGAATGTATGTTGTCTCAAAAGATTTAATTCTGGAAATACAGACGAAGGGTCTTCTTTTGCCATTTTAGAGGTCAAGTGTCCCTTGCCAAACAGAGAGATGCAAAGCTCGTAGGTCATGTTCCTTACATGAAACTCATCTACGATACCAAAGCTATGAAGGTATTCATGAGCTAAAACCATGAATAAATAGGAGTTATATTCGTCAGAGGACTTGTATTCTTTTATTATATTCAGGATCAATTTATTCATAACAATTACATTAGATCCAAGTATATGATATGCACCAAGATTGCTTGGCATTTTTTGAAGCAATAGGCTTAGTCCCGCTCTACGCATACTAAACTTAGCATTAACTGTATCCTTAACAAGCTCAAAGGCTTCATTAAAATCCTTTAACTTTCTTAATCTGTATTGATATTCTTGTTGTTGTTCTTTCGATATCAAATGCTACCTTAACTATCTGTTTTAAGCTACAAAGCAACTATAAACCTTACAATTGCTAGTCGATTATGCACCATAAACGATTTCGATTGCCCTTTTATTTTTGTTTTCTTTTTTTTATTGTTACTGCACTTACATCTCATTATTGCACGCATTGAACGCGGCTGTAGATTCAATTATTGCTCCTTATACGCTATAGAATGTGAAATAAAGGTCGAACTAGGAGAAATTACTAATCTAGACAGGGTATATCTAATACATTAGCAAAAAATTGAATTGCTTATACAATATAATAGCACAGTTCTGATGAATAATTTTTTATTATTGTGTTCGTTATTTACAGTCCGTTTAAGTATCATATTTAGACATTATATTATATGTGGCGTACCAGCATGTTTGCCGCCAACAGTGGAGCAAGTATAGCTCGATTGATGTTGATCCAATTAAAGACAGCCAAAATCTTTTTAGTACATCCCGGGTGACAGTGGCTAATATAGGGAAATTACCTGTTACGAACATATTGGTAAGTTATGGTGGCAATGACAACAAGTCTAGTGAGAGAATAGCGTAGCTCTTACCAGGCGAGAAAGTATTGCTTTCGCCTCCTGAAAGCTCTCCTCTAAAATCGCTAATAGTTACTGCAGATCAAGGATTAGTTATAACTAACGGGTACAGAACTCCAATCAAAATCCCTGGTATGATGGGATCATAGAAATGTTAATGCGCATTGAAATAAATATGTATCCCGCGGGCAGGATCTGCTCCAAGAAGGCTTTTCGGCCATTTTGTTTGAGCCTGCGACTCTTCGGTTACTGCACATTGTACGCCCGATAGGCTGCTTCACGTGGTCAGCATATAATATAGGCCGACATCTACAGCCGAAAGCTCTACCAGGCTGAGCTACCGCGGGACATGTTCGTTGGTTGTATGAATGTTATATAATTGTGACTCATTAGCAGATTGCTATAGATTTGTATTGTAGCACACAAGATGGGGCTATTTCCTGTAATGGCATATTAAAATCTAAAATTTAAACCTTAAATAGAATTTATTTTCCAGTAATTCTGTACTATGTATACATTTTGTTATAAATTATGAGACTTGATAAGATAAAAATTGTTAATACAAAATTATGACATAGTTATCGATATAAACTTATTCAGAAGATGAAGTGGTTAACTAAATACAACAGTAAGGAAAGATATTAAATAGATTATTTGATACGATATTTTCATGTCTATACCAATCTGAAAACAGACTATGAGAATATACGGAGATCAATCACGCTTTCATTATGTCATGTTATGGCACAGGCTCTGCTCTTAATTCATCTCCTCTTGTTATCCCATGCTTCTCTTTTTCTTGTTGTATAGACTCAGGGGTAATCTTTGACACATGGCAAACCCATTTGCATACCTGTTATTTCCAAACTCAAAGGTGCAGTATTCACGGGCAATTTTTTGCAATCAGGTGAAATTACCATATTACAAATATTGTACATTATTATGTTTATAAAGAAATTCTTACTAAGAGTCACTATTTCAAAAGGATAAATTGATCTTATGATAGATAATTTGGTTTTCTAGTAGTTAATCGCTTTTTAAAAGTTAGCACTACTATTAACAAATAAGCAAAGTTTTGAGATCATAGAACTTCTTAAAGACAAAGTATTCATTTCATATTTGATAATTGCAATGTTAGGAGAACAGATTGCAGAGTTAAAGGGTAAAATAATGGTTCAAAGAGTTTTGGATGCTCAAGGCCCTACTATGGAGGCATCAATATCAGCAAGTGGTAGCGTTAAAGGAACGCAAGTAAATGAAATGTTAACATTTATGGGTAAACCAAAGTCCTCTGGGGTACTTCATGGAGTAGGACTATGCGTTATGGAGTTTACTGGCTAAAGGGAGTTTGTCTTTGACGACAATCCCAAATAAAGAAACAACGAGCCTTGGCATGCCCTGGGAGAAAGAGTATGGTTATTGCCAGGCTATAAAAGTTGGAGACACAATATATGTATCAGGGCAGGTGAGCCATGACGATAACGGCAATGTGGTTGGCAAAGGAGATATGGAGGCTCAAATGCGTCAAGCATATGCCAACATACGGAAGGTGCTTGCACAATATGGAGCAACTATGGATAATATAGTTGATGAGACACTTTTTGTAACTGATATGAACAGCGCCTTTGCAGCAGCAGTCAAATGCAGAAATGAAGTATTTTTTGGTGTCCCTGTAGTTGCAAGCACCATAGTACAGATTCAGCGTCTTGCATTCCCTGAGCTTATGATTGAGATTAAGTGTGTGGCCAAGATATAGAACCGAATGTTAACAACATCAATGGCTCTCAAAGATCTTTTAAAATCAATTTTCAATTCATTTTATCCGCCTCTGCAAAATGACAGCTCGGTCATTATGATGCCTGTTGAGTTTACCGACGATGGGTACAGCGATACCATTATGAAAGCATAAATAAACTGCATTGTATGACTGGCTATATATTGAACTATAAGATCAACATAGTTTTGGCTTATATAGCTATACCATTAATTATTTTATCTAACTCACTGTCATCATCAGTCGCACATGCTGCTACCACTACCTCTTCACCAATTGCTATGCCTATCAGACATTTAGTAGTAATCTTTCAAGAAAATATTTCATTCGATCATTACTTTGGAACTTATCCCCATGCTGCAAATCCTCCTAGCCAACCTATCTTTAGGGCATCGAGTAATGATACTTCCACAGACATCAATAACTAATGACTTCTGGTCGGCTATTAGATAATCTTAATCTAGTCAAGCCATTTCGACTAGATGGATCTCAGAGTGTAACAAATGATAATAATCATACTTACACTGGCGAACAAAAGAAATATGACGGTGGTAAAATGGATAGGTTTGTCCAAGAAAATAAAGTTACTCCAAATTACCTATCTCCAGTGCAGTGTACTAATATTGAGCCGGGTTTATATCCGAATCCAAGAGTATGCTTCAATCCTGCTCAAGTAATGGGTTATTATGATGGCAATACTGTAACTGCATTATGGAACTATGCTCAATGGACAAACACATGGGGCTATTCCAGGTAATTTAACAAGGCAAGGATATACTTCACAAGGAACAATGATAGGAAATCCTGATCCAAAATATGATGATTGTTCGCTTAGTGCGCAACATACTTTCTTTGTACCTTATTTCAAAGGCCCGCTACCAAATGCCCTTCCCCCGACTATAGAAATGACAAGTAAAAACATAGGTGATCTTCTAAATACAAAAATATAACATGGGGATGGTTCTCAGCAGGATTCAAACCAACACCAACATCAACACAAGATAGTAGAACAGTAATAAACTGCAGTTCTGTTGTGCATGATAACGGATATGGCGTAAAAACCCATGATTACTATGCAAATATAGAAC
>JBKPMK010000620.1:0-1411 GCA_046732115.1 Thermoproteota archaeon | reverse complement strand
CAATGTATAATCGAAATTCCGACTTTGAGCTCAAGCTATTGTACTTTGAAAGTTTTCTTCATTAGATCTTTAGTCTTTGGATTTGACTTTAAATAATAAATCATCTCTTTTGCTCCTATCCTTCTCAAGAAGTATCCCATTTCACCGGGTCTTTTTTCTCCTTCTTCCAATTTGTTTTTTATAAAAAATTCAAACAAGGTATCTGTAACTGTTAAGCTGATTTGTACCATAATCAAATCTAGTTGCTCCAACCTCTCTATCTAAAAGTCCAGCTTTTCTAAGGTAATTTGGATCTATTTCAAAAACTTCTATATAGGCTGCTGTAGGAAGAGCAAAATATTTACCGATTTTCTGAGCCCATTTACTAGCATTAAAAATTTTGGAATAAAAGGACAAAGGACAATTAATTACATTTCGAGTATTATCTCCACAACCATTGATTGTAAAGAATCCAGATTTTGCGATCTCTTTAATTGCATCAACTACATTCTTTTTTCTGACCCAATGAAGTTGTATATTTTGCCTTGTAGTTATTCTAAGGCTAGGTCTGGAGTCATTATTACTACTATTATTCGAAGTAGGATATGCATCATAGGGACTGATTGTATAAGTATCAGCTATTTTGTCAAGTATATCCCATTGTTGAGAGGTAATTGGTCATCCACCAGGTATACTTATACGTAACATATACATCCAATCCTTTTCATTCCCTGTTCTTGCTCTATTGAATTCCAGATAGATACCATGTGATTTTGCTATTTGTTCAGATTCCGATGAGATATTTTGGGAAGAGTAGTCTCTAAATTCGTTAAATAGATTCCCTCTAAGCTCACTAGAGTTAATCTTTGCAATCTCTACTTTAGAATAATCCTTAGGATTAGTTTTGAAGTTTGGATTTATGTTATTATTATCAAGCATACTGAAAATAGAATTAGTCTGCACAATATGCAAAATGATGCTATTTAAAATATATATTAAAAATATATATTAAAAGTGCTTGTTGTACGAATATAGTGCTAGCTTCTCTGAGCTATATTTAGGTTAGATCTGCTATGATATTCATTTGAGTTGTGATTTACTGTAGATGCTATAATGAGGATTTAGTTAGACATGGTAAGATATAGTTGTTATTGATATTAATGTGATTGATTACTAGAAAAAGTACGTTGCTCGTCTATTTTTAGCTAGTGGAAAGTCAGGACAGTACTACTAGTTGCGATTCTCGTATTCATGCTTATAAGAATGGCAAAACCATGGAGCAATGTAGACAGAAGGCAAGAAAAACCACAGAATTATTATCTAAAGAAGTTTCAAAGACCGGTGAAGTTTCATGGAAAAGAGTATTGGAAGTAACAGATTATGATGAACTAGTGTATAAATTGACTTTAAAGTATCTTCGACAAAAAGGCTA
>JBKPMK010000619.1:0-2594 GCA_046732115.1 Thermoproteota archaeon | reverse complement strand
GCCTCAACTTCAAACATGACTCTTCTTCCATTTACTGAACATACTTTAGCTTTGAGTAGAACTTCTGCTCCTACAGGGGTAGCTGCCAAATGTTTAATTTCCACGAATGTTCCGACAGAATCCCACTGTTCTTCTGGTATGGATTGCTCTTTAAGAAGTAGTCTGCAAGTTTCTTCCATTTCTGATATCATTGAAGGAGTGGAAAAAACATTCTCACCCTCCCAAAGAAAAGTTGTTGAGTGATTTTGACTGACTTTAATCTTTCTATCTTTCGTGGCGCCAACTTTAACCATCATGCTCATAGTGTTTATATTAGGTATCAGCAGTTGCCATGCTTTTAGATTTTCTAAGTAATTTTATTTACGTTCCTATCAAAGCTTATTGGTGCTCAGTGACAATATGTTTACATATGATCCATTTGATTAGCACTCATCAGTGTATTCAACGTTAAAATGAAATCTCGTATGTTATTGGATTATATGTCAAAATATGGCCATCTGATACCAATCTAGAAGATAAAAATCACATTATTTTTGATGGCTTGTGACACGCAAAATCTGTGTACAGTAGCATCACATTTTTGCAGACAATTCAACTAATTATTATGTCTATTTGAGGTATGATTCAGTTCTACTGGCTGATGATAGTGGTTTATAGATTCCCTGTGTAAAATATCACTATATATGAGATCTGCATCAGGTGAAAACAAATAAGCAGCAAATAAATGCTATCGATATATATCTTGCTAGTGATCGTCATAGTATCTCGAAAATGAGGGGGGTCGTTGTCTAGCTTGGTATGATGCCAGCCTCGGGCGCTGGAGGCCGCCGGTTCAAATCCGGCCGACCCCATCAGTCGAATCAAAAACAATAGCCTGCCGTACGTAAATGTCCAGTGGATATAGATTAAATGCCAGTTTTACTAAGAAATTACAGAATATTTGATAGATACACTATAATTATTGCAAATTATTCAAGATTTCAGTGTTAACTGGGATGTACAACGACTTTAGAGATATGTGTAAGTCATATTAAGTAGATTTGGCATACACCTTTGTTTCTTAGTATGGATAATAATTATTAGTTAGTAGATTTGGGATAGCTATTCCTATTAAGACTCTCAAAAGACAGTTGCTTTATAATTAAGGTACTTGCTTTTTTCTGTCAAAGATAATCGGAATTTCATATCTATTATAAATCTCTACAATTATTTGAATGGCGCATCATTTATTGTCTTTTTATAAAGATAAAACATATTTGTATTGATGAACATGAATTATTACACGCTTATCAGTAATAGTTAGCAGTTCCAATTCAGTCTTCGTAACCAAAGCAAACCGATCGAGAGCTTTTTGATGTGGCTATACCTCAAAATATGCATCTATAGTTTGCTATCTTCTAGATTTAAATTATACTAAAGCATTTAACATTCTTATGTCGGAAGCACAACCACAACATAATCAACAAGTACAGAAAGAAGGGACCCATGATGCTATATACATAGGAAAGAAACCTCTGATGGCATATGTTACATCAACACTCATTCAACTGGCTAATCAGCCTTCTGTGACAATTAAGGCAAGAGGTCTAAGCATCGGAAGAGCAGTAGATGTCTCACAGATCATCTTAAAGAGAATGGAGAATGCGGGATATAAGATAGGTGATGTAAGAATTGGTTCCGAGACTGTTCAATCAGAAGATGGTAGAACACGAAACGTTTCTACAATTGAAATCGAAATAAAGAGAAGCTCATAAGGGCTCTCAGATACTTTTTGTTATATATACGTGTATTTGTATATATATGCTTAATTTTTGATTTAAAGATGGCAAGACAAGCCGCTATATATCTCGGGCATCTAAACCCATTAACAACTGCACATGAGAATATTATATCTTTTCTACTCAGAGGTTGTGATAATGTATATATCTTCCCTGTAAGATTTCTTAAAGATAAAACAGAAATTAACACGAAAAGCTTCCCTTTTCCATACGAAGTTAGAAAAGCAATGATAGAGGCTGTGTTTACCAATAACGATAGAGTTATAGTCTTGCCAAACTATGCATTCTTTTCCCCATTTATAAAATACGTACCACCTTTAATTTCTCCATACTCATGGGTCTTACGAAGACAGATATTAAAAAGTATTAAGGAAGAAACATTTGTTTCATACAGTGGAGATAAGATAGAGAGAATTGTATTAAGTATATATAAACTTCATCCCATTGGCGGAAAGCGACTGAGTTTTTCTTCTTCTAGTGTGAAAGAAATGCTCTATACTCAAGTGACTCAAGAAAGTTCAAAAGAAAGACTAACACAGGAAATACTCACTTGGCAGAATAAAGTACCAAAAAAAGTTGTTGATATAATAAAAGACAATTGGAATATAATACAGAAATTTGCTAAATCTCCAGATCTAACAATAAGGATAATGGGAACAAAATTTCCTAAAAATGGGTTTTTAGTTTAGTTTACAAGCTTTTTATAAGCCATAAAGTGACTTGCATTTAAATGAAGATTAAGGGCGCAGAATTTGTCTGGTTTGATGGCAAATTCGTAAAATGGGAGGAAGCAACAACTCCTGTTACAAGTCATGT
>JBKPMK010000618.1:0-18664 GCA_046732115.1 Thermoproteota archaeon | reverse complement strand
ACCATGTGTAGGGTTAGCATTAAACTGGCAAGGACACCCCCAATCACAATTGCAAGCATCAAGAAAATAGGCATGTATTTCCCATTTTGGACGTTTTGTTGCTAGCTTCTTGTTGTTTTGTCGTTTCAGATTCAATATATGCTGACAGAGTTCAATAAACACATGGTTGTCTATATATGTATAATTTTCCCTCTCAGAAAACTTGATTTTCTGTTGTCGATGTTATTTGTCCTGCTTCTTCTTCCTGCTTTTCTTCTAGCAGATCCACATTCGCACCATAATCGGGTTCATCTTTGCCAGTGGATAATTTTAAATTCTCTTTGGATTTCTGAGATACAAACCTGATAGCATCGTCAACTACTGTAGCATTGGTAAGCAAATCAAGCTTCATAGAATAGCACTCTTTAGCTAGCGATAATGCCTGTATCTTTTCTCTTTTATCTTCTGTATTCTGTGCTGTATTCCATGCTTCTTTTGTAATCGCAGTCAATCCAATAAGACATTTCTCATACTCTTCTGGCAGCCGCTCGTCAATGTATCTTTTGATGTTGTCTTTAGACTGCTGTCTTAGATGTGATATATCTCTACAAATGATGGATTTGTCAACTTGCAATATCCTTGCTATTTCCGACTGATTGCTTTCACCTTTGCTTAGTAACTCCATAACTTTAGCTCTACGCCATTCAATAATCTGTTGTTGCATCTTTGTGCTCATTTGTTGCATCCCTTCGCGCTTAGTTTTCCAATGTGTTGCAAATCCGCGCTAGATATGTCCAGTAGTTCACACTATGTTATTGTGTGCAGTTAGCTTTATGCTTTATGCGATTTTACGAGTTAATGTACAATAAAATGAAAAAGTTTGCATGACACATAAATAGAAGCGAATCTGTCTATCTGTTACATTTGCCACACTATATCTTACTCATAAATTGGAGAGAGCAAGGCATTAGCAAAATCAAAGAATCTTCAGACCGCTACAATTCCTTTAAAACATCAGTCGAAAAAGCAGGTGGAAAAATGATTGGAGGTTACTACACTTTCGGAGAATATGACGTGATAATAATTATAGAAGCTCCAAATGATGAAACAGTAATGTCTCTGATGCTCAAAGTTGGCTCAGCAGGAAATGTGACAACTAAAACATTGAAAGCATTTACAGCTGAGGAAGGATTCAAGATTATAAAGGATCTTTCATAACCTACCGGGTAGTAGATAGAATATCTCTATTTATTGCAGCTAGTCCAATTTGCAATACTTGTGATATCTCTTTGGCTGTAGCCTTTGCTACAAAGCTCTTGCACTTTATCCCTTCGCCATTGTAACTGCTGTTGTTGCTGTTCTTGATGCTGTTGATGTTCCATGGTCGAGCTCAAATGTTCCATTTCCTATGCATGATTTTAAGACGGTGTTCCATTTTCACGCTTAACGATATAATCACGATGCTTAGCTTTATCATTTTGTACTCTAGTCCAAGAACGTGACGACCACCCACCTTCAGTTCTAAACTGATTAACTAGTTTGCAATTATTGTTATTATCTTTCCACGCAAAAATATGAAGGATAAAAATTATTACTATTTAGTGGAAGGTTGTTTTAGAATTGTCTGCTTGCTCATAACTTGTGATCTTATTGAGGGCAGAGATTGGTCAATTTGATATACTGCTAGCTTGTCTTTTCCGAGTAAATCAAACTTTTGGAGAATTGTGTGAAATAATGTTTCCTCTTCTATTTGTTCAGTTACAAACCACTGCAAGAATGAGTAGGTAGAGCGATCTTTTTCTTTTTCAGCCATATCAACTAGATCATAAATAGCCTTGGTTACCAGTTGCTCGCTCTTTAGGCCAAATTTGAAAGTGGATTCCAGAGATTCGAAACTACTAGGTGGTTTTTCAATTGCTGGAATTATCGCCTCTGCTCCAACACCATTAAGGTAATGGATTAGCTTTAGCATATGTCCATTTTCTTCTGCAGCTTGTTCAAAGAAGAAGGCGGCACTTCCATCATATCCGATTCTCTCACACCACGATCCGATTGCAATATATGTATTTGCAGATGATGCCTCATAGGAAATTTGATCATTGATTGCTCTTGCCATTTCAGATGAAATTCGCATTATAGCAATCAAGGCTTTTTGATTATCTATATACGTTGCTTCATAGAATTTAACTACGCAGCTGACTGGACATATCATCTAATAATCGAATTAGATAGGATACAATACTAACTTATGACTATATAATCACCGCAAAAAGATAGAAAATGCGACTGAAGGATTATCTTATAACTGCTTTAACCTTGTTTCTAACATGATATTTCCAGCATCCAGACAAAACACCTTTGCCATATGTGATTATATATCTTCTATGAAGTCAGAGATCAATCCATCAGATCATTATAGGAAGGATGTTATAATATTGCTCTGTAACCTCTCAACATTCTTTAAACATACCAAACCATTTAAGGAAATAACAAGAGAAGATTTGCTTTCGTTTCTGGATAGTTTTCGTAAAGCCGAGAGTGTTGATGCTTACATAAATGGATTGGAACATACAATTTATTCAGAATACATTTGATGCGCTTAAGTGGTTGTATTCTACTGGCATCGAAGCAAGCAAGAGACCAAAACCATTCTTCGCTGACAGAGAATCTGGAATCCTAAATGAACACCATTTGCGCCAGTTTGCAGGCCGGAGACCAGCCTGCATCATCTAAAATACTTGCACTATTTTGGAAATGAATCAAATGACAGCATATTGGAAGCATATTGAATTATTCCACATAATACCGTTGCAATCTATTATTGTCGGTGGATGGGGTATAGAAGTTGGAAGACGCCAAGAAATCAGTGGTGGTGGAAGTACTATAGATAATTTTGGGTTTGGAGGCGGTACAGTACACGACTCAGGCAAAGTGTGCCATCTTGTGGTCCCATATATGGATGAAAATGGAATTCCTCAAGAGCCCAGATTTGGTGTTTCTTCTTTCCGTGGTAAAGCAATAAGGGAATGGGCTGCAAAATCATATGAACAAGTGGTGAAGGAAAAAACAGATTCAGCCTCTACATCTTCTCCTCTCAGAAATTTCTAACAGAAATCCAACAACGCAACCACCGTCTGCCAATCGTAACCAACATTCCACACAAATTACTCATGAAGATCCTCTTAAAGTTCTAAGATAAGATTTGCAAAAGCCGAGATTAACAGGAAGAGATGCGAAAAATGCTCGAATCTTAAATCAATATAGACTGCCGTATGGCACTATGAAGTCCTTCTTCGCATAGAGATTGCTTGTAACTTCAAAAGTTATTGTAGTAGATGGTATACATTGGATCCCTTATCTCTCTTTTGCACATGTTTATTTTAGTGTCTAGTACTTCTCTTAGCATTTCAGCTAATTCGATCGCTCTCATTTGGGGAAACACTCTAACCACTTTTTTCAAGTTTTCAGACAACCATGTTAATATCTGCAACCAAGGTCGAAGGAGAAATAGTATAACGAAGAAAGTGACCATTCGGAAACAGTACATAAATATAATGAGACACTAGAACGGCCGAGCCTGTAAGATGAATCTTTGGCTCTCCCAGTTGCTAAAAACCTTCTTAGGATATATGGTGTACTTTATGATCTAATGAGTCATAACAAGAAGGAAATCGAAATACCAGGTGAGAGTACTGAAGAAGCTAAAGAACTTGAATTAGACGAACAACCAAAACCAACTCGAAAAGTAAGTCATCCGGCTACTCCTATGTCAAATAAAGAAGAACCTAGTACGCAGGATAAGATAAAAGGCAGAAGAACAATAAAATGAAGACCCGTTTTTTATTTAATGGGCCTGGCCCCTCTATCCATCTATAGCCCTGTTCTCTCCTTGCTTTAGTCACCATCACATATATACATTCGAATATATCATATTTGGCATCTTCTCCTAGCAATTCAGCAAGCTCTTGTCTTAACTCTTTGAGGTCCTCGTCCTTACCATTAATATTGCCAAGATGATGACAATAATAATGGTCTTCAATCTACTTTATCCACCTTTGCAATATAGGAGCTCGGTCATTACAAGGCCTAGACAACTTATCAACTATAGGCATAACAATATCACATCTCACACTTGACAGAATGGTCAGATATTTGCAAGCCTTCAATGGCTTGCAAGCGCTGCCATTCCATTTCTTCGATTTGTTCTAGAGACGGAAGTAGTTGAATGGTCGAAAGAGACATTCAATATGGTGAAATGATACTACCTGTTTTAGCTGTACAATTAATTTTTCCAATCAACATTAGCTTTTACTTGAAAAAGCTAATGTCAAAATGCAGGAGCATACCACTATATAGTCAATTACATCCCTGGATGCGTGGAGCCGTTATAGTAAAGTAATTGAGGCATTTTCCTTTATTATTTTTGAGTAACGATGTTTTTTTATTATCTTCACCCATCTTTGACAAACCTATGTCTATGTAGAATGCAAAGCTTGTTGTTGTAATAAATATGAGAAAAATTTATTGACATTGGTGTGGCAGTCCTATATCTTAGTCTAATGGAATCCATTTTCCGCTCTCACTTTTGTTTCTGCACGAAAATGGTTTCCTGGTCACAATATTATTACGACCTGTTGCTGTTGTAATTATTGCTTAGTACTTAGGTTGGAATATGTGTTTTTTAATGTAATAGAGGATAGTCAGCTTGTCAAAATCCTAAACACACTTCATATCATTAGTTTTGATTTCAAATAAGATACATTGAAACAGCAGATTCATATCTATTTTGTATTTGTCAAAGTAGATGTGACTAAGTTGGTTAACCCTTAGTCAACAAATACTATAGTTACTATGTACATAATGATCAATAGAATATGAGCGAAAAAAATAGTTCATATGCAAACAATGCATTACTATCTTTATCAGAGAAAATACAGAATATAGCTGATAATGTATCACAGTCAGTAGTCAGTCTATATTCAAGGAATAGAGGAAATGGTTCAGGTGTTATTTGGAATGTTGATGGCCATATAGTGACTTGCAGTCATATCATAGGAGAGCTAAACGAAGTGGAAGTTAGCCTTAACAACGGCAAATCGTATCCGGCCAAGGTAGTAGGAAATGATCCGTATTCTGATATCACACTCCTGAAAATTGAAGATGCCAGCGGCATTTCCTTAAAGCCTATAGAAATTGCTGATTCAGAAAATCTCAAAGCAGGACAATTTGTTCTTGCGCTTGCCAATCCTTATGGGGATTACTATAGCATCACACAAGGAGTAATCACGAGTGAGAGAAGATCGATTAGAGGAGCAGGATGGCGATGGGCTGTTGCGGATGATGTGATGGATAATATAGTTATTACCGATACACGCCTTAACCCAGGATATTCAGGAGGACCATTGGTTAATGTACAAGGAAAGATGATCGGATTAAACGTAGCATATATTTCATCCCGTGGAATAGCAATTAGAGCAAATAAAGTCAAAACTATCTCCGAACAGCTTGCAAAAGATGGCGAGATAAAGATAGCACGTCTTGGTATTGTAACGGCTGGAGTTTCCCTTCCTAGAGAGGTAGCAGCGCAACTAGAGCCTACTCAAGAAGAAGGCCTCATAGTATTAGCGGTAAAAAAAGATACAGCTGCAAAGAAAGCGGGATTGTTAATAGGCGATATAATTACAAAGTTCGAAGATCAACCTATAACTAATCTCCATGATCTAAGAAGACAACTGTTAAAACGAGATGCAATTGGAAAATCAGCGAAGCTTATCATAATAAGAGCAGAAAAGAAAAAGGAGCTTGTAATCATACCTGAAGAAGAGACAGGATAATGATGGCTTATATGGTTGAGAATTACCAACGAAAAGTAAGGAAAGATATTATTATTATTTGGCATGATACCGGTTAATGAAGATCTAATTGTTAATGCTGTACAAAACGTAAGTAAAGCTGTTGTAAACATTGCAAGTGTAAGACTCGTACAAGACCAGCTATACAGAGTATTTCCGGCTGAAGGAGTAGGCTCAGGAGTAATAATTGACGAAAGATGCCATGTACTTACAAACAACCATGTGGTCGAAGGGGCCCAGAGACTAAAGATTACGTTGACTGACGGCAGGATATTCAATGGAAGAGTGAAAGGAACCGATGAGGCTACAGATTTAGCTGTTGTAAAATTAGATTCGACTGAGACACTTCCATTTGCTACATTGGGAAATTCAGATAATTTGAAAATAGGTCAAATAGTTATTGCAATTGGCAATCCATTTGGCTTAACTGGAGGACCAACGGTGACAGCTGGAATAATAAGCTCATTGAACAGAAAAATCCAGTTTGACGCAGGAGTATTAGAATTGATTCAAACTGATGCAGCAATAAACCCTGGTAACTCAGGTGGCCCTCTTTTGGATACAAATGGAGAGGTCATAGCAATTAACACTGCAAAGATGCCATATGCACATGGAATCGGATTTGCAGTACCAATCAATATCGCTAGATTAGTGGTAAATGAGCTAATACAAAATGGCAGGGTAATCAATAGACCATGGATTGGAATATCATATGTGAAGATAACAAGACAATTAGCTCAATACTATAGATTACCAACAACACAAGGCGTGCTAATAGCAAATGTAGAACCACATAGCCCAGCTGATTATGCAGGACTCAGAAAGGGAGATATAATCGAGGCGATAGACGGCCAGAGAATAGATGACACAGTAGTGATTTCGCTGAATTTGAGAAAGAAGAACATAAGCGACAAGATAACAATGAGTGTTAATAGATATGGGCGACACTTTGATGTTTCAGTACAGCTACAGAATAGACCATAACCGTTTTTATTATCATTTTTTGCTCGCTACTACTGCTTGTAATTGCAGTTAGCACAACCATACATTTCTCATGTTCTTCCCGCAGTCGGTCGTCGACATAATTTTTTGATATTGGTTTTGGCCTGATTTCTCAGGTAATATACATCTCTATTGACAGTAGCCAGTTCAACTTGCATTACCTGAGATATCTCTCTTTGGCTATATGCTTTGCTGCAAAGCTTCTGTACTTTGTATTCTCTCAACCTCCTAAAGAGACAGTCGAGGGAGATTCGATTACAGGAATGCTTGTCATCTCAATTCATGTGGGCCTGCCCAGAATCCTTTGACATCATGAGCAGTGCATACTGTTCTAAACCTCTCTTGGGCTTGATCTGTCTCAGGATCCTGAATGTCTTCGAGAGATGGGATATGTCGGTCTTGTGCGAGAAGAACAAATCACCCATACGATGAAGGAGCTGGCGTGTATCCACGACGAAAGGCGGGAATAGGCCTCGAATCGCATTTTCCCAAAGTTATGAAACACAAGGTTAGAGACCAGGATGTCGAATTTTTTAGCTGGCGTGAACCTGAAAAGAAGCTCCATTCCCTTTTTTCTACATACCTCATATTGCTCGGGAGTTAGTTGTTTTCCATTCTTCATCTGTCTTCTTTATTATTTTTTGTTCGGAGAATACCATCTATATATTGTCACCATTCTTACCAATATCTAATAAGAGTATCATTAAATATAGCAGCTTCCGCCTCCTCTCTTTTGATAATATTTTTGATGATATTCCTCTGCTTTATAAAATGGTGATGCTGATACTATTTCAGTTACAATTTTTCCCTCGTTTAGTTTTCCTGAGCTTTGTAGATCTTCTTTTGACTTTTTAGCTGCTAGCTCTTGTTCTGGTGTATGGTATGCAATCATTGAACGGTACTGAGATCCTATATCAGGGCCCAGTCTATTTTTGGTTGTAGGATTATGAATAGACCAAAATACCTCAAGCAGATCTTCATATGATACTTCATTAGGATCAAACTGTATCTGTACTGCCTCTGCATGACCAGTTTTTCCTGTACAGACATCTCTATAGGTAGGATTCTTAAACCATCCACCAGTATAACCCACTGCAGTTGACTTTACACCTTCTATCCGTTGGAAAGCCTCCTCGACTCCCCAAAAGCAGCCTGCAGCAAATGTAGCAAGCTGCAGTTTTTTTGTCTTTACCTGAACGGTAATATTATTTTCCTCACTCATAGGAACATGTTATCGTTTTATTATAATATGGTTTTTTCCAGATTGGCACCGAATTTATTCCAAAAGCAAGCGAATACTATCTCAAACAATAACTACTCATTGTTATTGTTCGTCGCTATCATGGTTGTCTTTATTAGCATCTACTAAAGAGATTAAACTTATTTACTTTATATATGTGCCTTGTTTATAAATGAACCCGACTACAACTAACTCGTCTTTCAAGTGCTAAGAATGTGATACATCATTTGCTTCCAAACAAGGACTGGAGCAACATGAAAAGTATGTTAGTTATAGAAGAAAAGGTTGTTGTTGGCAATAATGTATTAGGTGTGTCCGTATGCGCACGTATGAGGAAAAGCAAGAGGAAATGGTAAATTAAAAGCAACAGCACGTTTTTGTGCTTTTCACACATTGTGGTACAATATGCCGCACTTTTTTAGATATGTATTTCTTTATAAGAAAGATTTCATACTTCTTTATCTATAATAGGAGCAATAATTTATGCGAAAGAAGGTTGCAATAGTAACTGGGTCTAGTAAAGGTATTGGAAAAGCCATCGCTATAGCTTTTGCGAAGTCAAATGAGTATTCTGCAATAGTGACCAATTCTAGAAAAGTAGAAGAAGCGCAACAAGTCTCTGACGAGATTAAAAAGCTGCACTGCAAATCAATTGCTATTGAAGCTGATGTTTCAAAGGAAAGTGACTGCATTAGATTAATTGAAGAAACTATCAAACGCTTTGGCAGGATAGATGTACTGGTAAATAATGCAGGTATTCAGCAAGATTTGCCTTTGACTGAGATAAATTTAGAAGAGTGGTATAAGATAATAGGAGTTGATCTCACTGGACCATTTATTTGTACTAGAGAAGCAGTAAAGCATATGAAAAATCAAAAACCCAAAGGTGGTTGCATAATAAATATATCATCTGTTCATCAGGCAATACCAAAACCTCACTATGTACCATACGCTACTTCAAAGGCCGGTATTGAAATGATGACAAAGACATTAGCTCTAGAATTAGCCAAAGACAATATAAGAGCAAACATAGTTGCTCCTGGAGCTATAGATACAGAAATGAATGTCGAACTAAGAGAAAATAAAGCAGAACTAGAAAGCGTGCTCAAGCGAATTCCTTTGGGGCGAGTTGCAAATGCAGACGAGGTAGCGAACGTTGTAGAGTTCTTAGCATCAGATAAGGCTAGTTATGTTACTGGTGCGTCATATTTTGTTGATGGCGGTATGACTTTGTATCCTAGCTTCGGTACTACAGCAGAACATGATGCTAAAGAACAGCAGCATAGCGGTGCTACTAGTCCTATTTCTGCTAAAAGTAAAATACAAAGAAAATCAAAAAAGTAGTAATCAGGTTAGCAAATCTTTGCTTTGAATAGGAGACATTGTTGTCTAGAAGACATGCGCAAAAGGCATAGTTATTGCTTATTCTACGTCTACATATCATGTCTACCGCATTGAGGAAGTATCAGAAGAAGATGAAGAAGCAGTAGAAGATTCACTATTAATTTTCTCAAGAATGTCAGCTATTGCTATTCGTATTGTTGTTATTCCTGTTCGAAATGGATAAGATCCGGATCCCTCATCGGTAATCGGATTTATCCACTCATATAATGCATGTATGTGCGGATGACCTTCTGAGGCAAGTTTAGAAAGTAGGATGTTGCATTCTGCACCTCTATTAAACCTACTTCGGGCTAGCATCTCTATTCCAGTGGTCCAAGGCCAAAAGGTATGGTTATGGTATTGATATGGTTTTAAAACCCATGGTCCGGTTCTTTTTAGTTCAGTTTCTGTTACTAGTGGCCATTTCTCCTTCCATACCCTGTTCCGGACAGAATCAAGGGTACTTATGGCTCGTTTATGCAGAGATTCATGGACCATCTTTGGTTTCTCCTCTTTTCCTTCTTCTTGTTGTTTTAGCCTTTGATCTTGACTTTTTGACATATGACGACGACTATGACGATGTACTCCAAGGCTATCATTGAATGTATTTTGTGAAATCGCTATCAAATAGAATAACACGTCCTGAGTAAGTATTCTGTAAGGGTCAGAGTGATGAGATTCTTGAATATCAAGATAGGAACCATCTTGTTCAGACCATAATTTTTGTTCTACTCCATGAATTATTTCATCTGATAAGTGTGTCAACTTGTCAACTTCCCTATTTTTTCCAAGGTATGACAACAAAGTCGACAAATCGTTCAAAGCAAGTAACCAACAAGCTTGACTGTAAACTATTTTCCCTGCTCTAACAGCTGTATCCATCCAATCTTCATTATGACTTTGCTCTAACAAACCATCATTATCAATATCACGACTTTTCAGGTGTCCTATAGCTTTGAGCATACGGGGAACTACAAATTCAGCTACCTTTCGTGGATCAGTTATTCCTACTTTTGATAATAGAGCTGAAACGTAATCTGAAGAGTGTTCTGAGGCTACTACAGGTGAAGCTTCTGATGAAGAGAAAGAGGAAATATCTTGCTGCTTTATAGCTCTAACTAAAATCCATGAAGACGTAGAAACTATTAATGCAGTAGAATCAATATCTGGATTTTGGCCATATATTTCAGAGAAACCCGCTTGATATATCGTTGTAGGTAGAGCGCCCTCAAACTCTTTCTGCTTAGATTCCTTTGCCACCTCTGCTGAAAATTTCATTTCCGGAGACCCTCTACCATAAACTAACTTTTCCTTATGAGGTTCTATTTGATGAGACCAAATTTGATAAATGTGCTGCATTACTCCATCAATATTCCCGGAAAGGAACCAGTCCTTTAGAATATATGCTGCATCTCTGCACCATATTGCTTGGTAGATTCCACCAGGATTTATGCCCTGAAGTACGTGTTCATTTGTTTTTTGTAAGAATGTTTTTGCGTTGGCCTTAAAAGATTTTGATGTATCTAACGAGAAAGAACTGTTACTTCCAGACATACCCTAAAGATATATATCTACTATAAAATATTTACTAAGATTTATTAGTATATTGAGTTTATAATAAAAATAGAATGTTGTCCAAGGAGGATGCGTTACTAGAGCAACACAGTATTACTTGCAAACTATGTGATGCAAAATTTGAGAGCTTGGGCGATATGCAGCGTCATGTATTAACAGAACACATGCAAAAGGGAGACTACCAAATTCCATCAGAAAATGTATAGGAAAGTAACTCGGCAAAATGTACTAGTTCAAAATAATCCCAAAATGGCTATATTGTGATATTAGTAGGAGACGTATTCAAATCTGCAACTACATGAATAATAATAACATGTTAGTATACAAAAGACACTCATGTCTAAAATTGCTTTGATAGTAGGTTCAGTCAGGCATGATAGGCAGGGTATCAAAGTAGCTCATTGGATGGAACAGAAACTCAAAGATCGCAATCATACTGTGTTTTTTATTGATCCTATTGAGATTAATTTGCCTTTGCTCGACAGGATGTACAAAGAAATGATAAATCCTTCAGAAATGTTAAGAGAACTTGAAAATAAGATCAAATCTGCAGAAGGCTATATGCCTGTCACACCAGAATACAATCATAGCACTTCTGCTGCAATGAAAAACACGTTAGATTATTTCTTGGAAGAATACTATTTTAAACCTTCTGCCATAGTGTCTTATTCTCCTGGAGGTTTTGGTGGAATTAATGCCGCTCAACAAATGAGGTTAATATTTGCTGAGTTGGGAGCTCCATCAATACCATCATCATTTCCAATATCAAGAGTACATGAGGCTTTCGATGAAAATGGAAAATTAATTGATCAAAGATATGAAAAGAGAGTCAAACGATTTCTAGATGAATTTGAGTGGTATATAGAAGCGCTAAAGAATCAAAGAGAAACAATGGGCACGCCTTATTAGATGATTAAAAAGACCCATACACTAAGTTCGGTATTAAATTATCGTTGTAACGAAGACCTTTTCTTTGACCCTCACACTAGTCATATGTAAATACGTATTGATGGATGTACCGGTATAGATCTTGATGTAATTTGGAAAAATGTATTTAATTTCTAGATATGACATCTACATAGATACCATGGATAAAGGTCTGAAATGCATTACATCACAGTTGTGCACCTTTTACACTACTTTACAAGTCGGGGATTCATATGAATAGGAAGATACTAATTATTGTAATAGTTGTAGTTGTAGTTGCGTTAGCAATACCTTTTGCTATTTATACTATTTCTCCATTGCACTATTACAAATATGTACTCCAAAGATAGCATAGGCACTAAATAAAAGTTGTACCTAAATAGTCTAATGGATTCGCACAGTATGTTAGACCAGTTGTTCTTGCCTTTGCTCTCTTTATTTTTTGATGGATATACTTTGTTAATTATTAATCCACGAGCTACTTTGCCAGGGAGTAACTTCCAGTAAGAATATCGCGACATTGTAAAATGCCGCCTGTATAATGATACAATTCTCTGGGATCATCATCTTGCTAGCAGATGAAGAAGAAGGAGAAGAAAGAGACGACGATTGTTCAGCCCCACTTTGCATAAATTTCATAATCTGCGTTTCATTCATTGTACCCATATCTTTCATTCCTAGCATTGACAATTGCAGATACGCGAGGTTCATTTGAGAAAGTGCAGCCGTCGTGTTACCTTTCATCAAGGCTTCATTGGCTGCCATAAGGTGTATTCTTGCTAATTCAGACATGGCTAAATCCATAGTGCTCTTGGTGAGATTATTGTTGCTGTTGTTATTATCCTTCTGTGCCGACACAGGATAAATTACAACCCTGCTTGTCTCTGTAGATGTTATTGTGAACAGCAATACTGCAACTAAAATGGTAAGAATTTTTATTAATATACTTTTTTGTGATCATATTTTGCATAATATATCACACTGTGATTCCTGCTATAGTGCATTTGTTTCCATTGTTCCCGGAAACTAATGACATTAACGAGGGGCTGGGTATTTTGGTTCCGATATGGCTAATGTACAACCAGGAGCTATAACTCTTTTCTAGTATTCATGTTGATGGCATAGTATTATAAAAAATACCCATCATTTTATAATAACAGATCATGACTATCTAAATTGCATGAACCACACAGCATCAGTTTTTATATTATTCCCAATTATAGTTGGTGTCCTAGTTTTTGGTATTTGGAGTAATACTTTTGCATATGCACAACAGACGTCTTCACCCAGCCTATCGGGATCACATGTATCAAAAATAAAAATTAAATCACCCATCAAAGGACAACAAATACCAGTAGGAAAGGACCTTACAATATCTGGAACATCTATTGATAATGCAACTTCTAATGATTGTAAAGTATCAGTTATAGTAAATAAAGTAAGGCCATATCAGAATGCTACTGCTGCTGGAAGTGGTGGAGCAGTTGATTATTCAAAATGGAACTTTGTACTTACATCAAAATATACCACAATTAAACCTGGACAAAATAGAATTACAGCTAAATATGATTGTGCAATTGATCCCAATACAACCTCTTTTTCAAATGTAAATGTTACTGGATTACAAAGTACAGGAGCAACAGCGTCATCAACTAAACCGACAACAATTGCAGCTGCAGCTGCTCCTTCTCTAAAGAAACAACAACAGATGTCAACTACAAATGCTATTTCACCTTCAGCTGGTTATGTCACATGGGCAACAGTAGGTTCACTTAGAAAGGCCAGTGAAACATCGTTATCATCCTCAGCATTATCATCTATAGCACCACAGGTAAAAGCCATAAACCAACAACAGGCAGCGCCACCACCACCACATCCATCAATAAAGCCAATCAACACTACAACAGCTGTTAACAATACAGCTGGACAAAATTATACGTTTGCTGCAGCAACAGCACCTTCCTCAATGCCCACCTCTGATCAGATGCTTTATCTTGGTTATCATGGCAATAGTGATTCAAAATATAATGACCATCGTGACAGTAGTACGCGAAGCGTAAGTGATAGTACTTTAAAACCTAAAGATACAAAGCCGCACGCTACTCCTCGTGTTAAAATCATTCCTCCTGATGCAGGAATAAAGAAAACTAGTACTACAAGCCTGGGTGGAGCTGGAGCTGGTGATGACACTACGCAATCCTTTCAACATACTACAGGAAGTATTAGCGACAGCTCTTCCTTAACAAGCACTACTATCAGTCCAATCAAGGACTATGGCACTTCAGAGGATAAGAGCAGCAGCCATGGCAGTTTAACATATAATGGTTTTGCATCGAAGAAGAAAACGACTAATAGTATTGACGGAACTAGTAGTAGTAGTAGTAGTAGCGATACTAGTAAATCATTAGCCCACATTACCAAAAAAAGAACTGGTATAAGCGATTTTACGATAAAGAAGAAAACTAGTACTGCTAAGTTAGATACTCATAGCACTGTTGAAGATAAGAGCAGCAGCCATACTGATGGCGTTGCAAATATAGAAAATAACTCAGGCGGACATAGCATTTTTGGTTTTAGTGATGGATAGGGAACTCTAACGTGCTCTAGAATAGAAACCCCCGCCTTCATATTTACAGGCAAAATTAAGCTTTAGTTAGATTCCAATAGCTACTGGCTTTGATATCTCTACAAAAGTTTACATGAAGTATTGTTGTCCCCTCACTAATTCCTGTAGTTTGTACGCTAATGGGCTAATCTGGATCCAGCAGTCACATATTGTCTCCCCCTTACATCGGTCAGTTTTTTAGCTTTATCTATCTAATCCTTGATGAGGCATTGAAACAAAAAGAAATGTATTAAGGGAGCTTGTAGAAGTATTTTTTTATGTCGTATTGGGCTATAGCCTGCTACTTCAACATAACAAATATTTTAATCTAAAGCTAAAATAAAAAAAGATGGTGGAAATTAAGAAAGCAACTAACTCATTATTGCGCTGTCCTTTCTAACTCGCAACCGAAAATGCCGCATAGTAATGTATTTCTCAGCTTGTTGAACAGTTGAAGTCTCTGGCCTATTATTGAGCCCCCTGTTGTTAACGCCTGTGCATTTTCTATTGTTGGTATCGCTATCAGTCCTGCAACCAATGTGATGCCTAAAGCCACGAAGACTACAAGCATGTCAACTACATCTCTGGCATCTCTGAGATTAGGCATCCTCTCAGATATAATCAATAGTTATGTTAATCCAGTTTGGTGGATTTAGGAACTAATCTGAGTATATTTTTGGTGTTTAATGCTCTCACTATATCAGGATTTATTATCATCGTCTTGTGAAATGCAATCGAAACAAGGGTTAGAATATAGCGTGATGTATGTTATATATTCTACAATTCTATAAAGATCTATTATTTTGCAAAGGCGAGCTTTTCTTGTATCCAATATTTTGGCATTAAGCATAGTCAGTATGCTTGTTGATTTGAGTACAGAAATGATGCAGCCTATTCTGGCATTGTTTTTGGTCGGTTCATTGGGTGCAAGTTATTCATTTGTAGGGTTGATTGAGGGCTCCTCAGACTCTTTCAAGTTTGGTAAAGGTTGTATCAGGACTATATTCTGACAGGCTTGGCAAAAGAAAGCCATTTGTGGTGTTAGGATACTTACCTACTGCAGTATTAAAACCACTCCTATATTTTGCTCAAACACCTATCCAAGTTCTTGGTATTAGAATACCTGAAAGAGTTGGAAAAGGCTTCAGAGGAGCACCAAGAGATGCATTGATTGCAGAATCAGTAGACAAAAAGGATCTGGGAAAGGCTTTTGGCTTTCACAGGGCATCAGATACTGCTGGTGCAGTTGTTGGCTCATTTCTTGGTTTTGTGTTTTTAAGCATTATTACAAGTACCATAGATCACTCTTACACATATCGGATAATATTTGTGATATCCACCATACCTGCTGCAATATCGGTGATTATAGCACAGTTCTTTGTGAATGAAGCAAAAAATTACATCTACTAATAGCAAATTTAAAGAGAGAACAAAGACAAAAACATGAAAAACAAAAAGAAGATGAAGCGTTACGAAAAGTACAAAACAATATCAAGATTCTTGGCTTCCTTAAGGGAATACAACTCTTCGATGCTAGATTAAGATTTTTTATTATTGTTTCATCGATTTTTGCATTTGCAAACTTTAATTTGTCATTCTTCATACCCAAGGCAAAGGCTACAGAAATAAGTGACACCAATATACTGCTTCTCTACACTCTATTCAATGTATTTTATGCTGCAGTATCATATCCATTTGATGTAGTATCAGATAGAATAGGAAGAGATAAAGTAGTTATGATGAGTTTTGCAGTATTCATTGTAGCCACACTTGGATTTGCTTTCTTCTCTACATCTCTTATCAATGTTGTAATTTTATTTTCAATAGTTGGAATCTATATGGGAATTTTCGATGGATCTCAAAAGTCATACATATCAGAAATAGCTAATCCATCATACAAGGCAACAGCTCTTGGAACAGTTGCAACATTAACTGGAATTATTACTTTACCATCTAGTTTAGTAGCCGGTATACTTTGGGATAAATTTGGTCCTTCTGTTACCTTTGTTTTTTCTGCAGTCACTGCTTTAGTGGCACCCGGCATGTTCGCAATAAATAGAATAAGAACTCCAGATATGACTAAAGGATAAAGATTCAACTATTACTCGATTTGTGAGCAGTGAAAAGCCGCTTGTTTCAGACAAAGAATTACGATAACTTAATGCAGAGTTTATAAACTATAGTAAGTATGATATACCTATCGTAGCGTACTAATAATACTTTGTATGAGGCATTATTATCTCAACCTAATAATTTCCCTATTGTCTGGTACACTTGATCTTATTTTTAGCCTCGAGTATATAGCACTTGCTACATTGTCTGATTTAGATTTTTCTCCATGATTTACAATCACTCGTTTGGGTCTTACTCTTGACACAAAGTTTAATATTTGATTAAAGTCGCTATGCCCACTAAAACCATCGATCTTTTGCGTTTGGCATCTAACTGGAATCACCTTGACCTTGCCACTTTTGTCCATCATGCTAACCTCAGTCATTACACCATCCAGCACACGTCTACCTAAAGTTCCATTAATTTGATATGATACAAACATGATCTTGTTTTTTGGGGATGGCGCTATCTCTTTAAAATATTCTACTGAAGGACCACCTTCTAACATACCTGACGTCGCCATTATTATTGACGGATTTTCATCATTGAAAACTTCGCCTCTCTTGCCATAACCATTAACCACCGTAAAGTATTCTGATTGAAATGGATTAACTCCTTGTGAAACTGATTTTCTAACATCAGAGCCGAGGTAATGCGCGTATGACATATGTATGGCACTTGCTTCTGAAATCATTCCTTCAATGTAAATAGGAGATTCAATAAGGCGTCCTTCCCTCATTTCCTTGTCTATAACAAGCATGATTTCTTGTGCTCGTCCCACCGCAGGAAGAGGGATTAGCACCTTACCACCTTCTGTCAATGTCCTGTTGATGCTATCTGTAAAAGTTCGATAAACGACGGATTGATCTGGCATAATATCCCTGCTATTGCCATAAGTGCTCTCGGTAATTAGTGTTTCAACTCTTGGGTATATTGAGGATGCACTGTCTAAAAGCTGGGTTTTTGCGTATTTGTAATCGCCGGAATACAGGATATTATGGGCACCAGAAATGTTAAGGTGAACTGTTGCACTTCCCATAATGTGACCAGCATTGTTTAATGTAATAGTGATATCCGGCGAGATATCCGTTGGCTTGCCATAAGGCAATGTAATGCAGTGTTTAATAACTTCGTTGATGTCCCTAATTTCGTAAGGTAAATAGCTTCCATTACTCTTTGCTATCTTTACTGAATCCATCTGAAGAAGAGTCATTAGCGGCAAAGATGGCTCAGTACAATAAATTGGCCCATTGTATCCATACTTAAAGAGGGTGGGTAAAAAGCCTTGATGATCAATGTGCGAATGACTTATAATCACTGCATCAAGCTCACCTAAATCAAAGCTGAACCAATCTAAACGAGGATATGCATTTAATCCTAGACTTTCGCCAGGATTGATTCCACAATCTAACATTACTTTGCTCTCAGGAGTTACTACAATGAAACAAGATCTTCCAACCTGTTTCACTCCTCCAAGACAAAATAGCATAACTTCTTCTCTGTTTATTGACCACGAATGCTGCGTTGTTGAACTAGACTCTACATCCCTTGTTCTCTGTTGATTATTTACATTTCTCTCTGAACTTCCATTTGGAACTTTATCAGCTATGATGAGAGGAGGTCGAAAAATTCTATTTCCAAGTTCTTGAAGAAATGATATTCTTTCTTTGCCAGAGTTTTTCAATGTAGAATGAATAGTACTGATACTGTTAGATGGAATATGTGGAGAACGCCTAGTATGGGCAATCCATCCAGTAGAATGGGCAATTTGAATTACCATGTTAGAATCTATTGTTTCAGGATGATTAACTTCTAAAATGACTTCTCCTGTAGCATCGTCACAAAATACTGCAGAAACTACTATGTCCTTGGGAAGCAATTTAACAACTACTGATCTTGTTTTGTCCTCTGGCAGCCGTATAGAAGGATCGGTACGAATAACGAACCGCTTTCTAAGGGTTTTAGAGAGAGAGGACAAATGATAAGTTA
>JBKPMK010000617.1:0-4862 GCA_046732115.1 Thermoproteota archaeon | reverse complement strand
CCGTGGCAACAGGATTGGCATCTACTGCTTCTTCGTTTGTAAAGCCAATGTTTCTGTTATAAGCTTCTGTAAACTTTCCATTTGGATAGCCTAAGCACCTAGCAATTAATTCACCCATCTCTGCAAAGTCAGCCATTCTGGGTAATTCGTCTAGTTTTACCTCGTCAATTCTGTTTAATACTTTGACTAGTATATCAAAGATATATCCTAAAAGGTATGGCCGTATACTATTAAATTCCTTGTACAGATCACTTACTTTCCTTCTCTTTGTTCTCTCAATTGGCTTTAGATGAAGAGTTAGTATTCTATCTAGTAAATCTGCTCTGGTCGCAGTTATATTAATACCATTGTATCCTACTGCTCTTTTCATATTGTATATTACATCCTCGTCATCAGTATACAATCCTCTTTTTGTAAATCCGCTACCTGTTACTGCTCTGCATAACTGGTCCGAAGTTAGTTCCTTTATCTCAGACATATTATCAAAAAATGTAACATAACTATGCGATAATGCCTGTACTAGTTCTTTTATATCAGCTGGAAATGCAGTTGTAAGTGCAGCAGATGGATCAACTACAAGTTTTACAAATTCCTGGAAAGTAGATTTGCCAGAACCATGTGTCCCGTAAGGGATCATCATGGGTTTTGGTAGATTTGCAAGCAAGAAAAGCGATACTACATAGACCTCTGCAAGCAGTTTATTATCTTCATCATCGTATATGTTAGTTAATTTCATAAATTTATCCAATATGTCAGCAGGATAGTCCTTCTCTGGATATACTTGAGAATTCATTATAGAGAATCGTTTAAACAAAATATTCTTTTCATCATGTTTTACAACGTCCCAACCTACTCGAGTAACTTCTACTATTTCCCATTGAGGATTGCAGAGGTCATAGTAGATTGCATTATTTTCTAGATTATTTTCTTCATAATTGATAGATGCTGCTACTCTAAGGTGAAGTGTTTTAATGTTTTTTATAGATTGCAGCAAAGATGAAGATGAGAATCTATTTTCATCACTTGGCTTACTACTGTTATTTGCCTATATTGCTCTGCTTACTTCTTACAATTACGACATTTTGAATCATGGATCAAAATAAATTGTATTTTCAGAGTTTAAATGCTATTTAGAATGGAGATTTGACCATTTTGTGTCACCATGCAGATAATAATTCCTTCTTAGCATATCTGCTTGTTACTGCTTATGTGACAAGGAAACTCGGTGTTTATGATATAATATATTGGACCCTATCTTCACCCTTTATTAGTGTCATGGTCGCCTCTCATTTGTATTTTAGTATCCAATCTGATAACACAAGAATAAATGAGTCCCTAGATCTTAGACTACAGTCTCTTTTAGATCCAATGTGTTTCATCTAACATTATTGGTGTTTAATGCAAAACCAACTCTTAATATTATCATTAGGTTATGCATTACACATGTAACTTTCTATAGTCGGTTTCATTCAAAATATTCTGTTATAACATGGACTTATGATGTACTTGTATGGTTTGTATTTTTGGTGTTTAATGCTCTCACGATTACAAAGTTGTATGCCTATCATGTAACTCTGAATTCTAAAGCTATGAAAAATACATTAATCATATTTTTGAAAAGCATGAAAACCAAACCAACCTTAACTTAGAATGCAAGCAAGGGGTAGTAAAAAGGAAACTAATGAGGAATAGCTAATTCTGCTGACAATAACCGATACTGTTCTAGTTTGAAGTGACACTAATCTGTGGCATTTCATAAAGTCGATTGCTTTCCCCGATTTTCTTTTATGATTAGCTAATTCGTAGCACAACTAGTCTGTCAAGTCCGGACTCAGCTCCCCATATCTCTCCTGGTCGACCAAGAATTTGACGTACATTGGCATTAGGAGTAGATAGCTGAAATATTTCAAATTTTTGATTGGTAGGATCAAACTTGACTAGTGCATTAGCACCAAAATCACTCAACCACACCATATCATGATTATCTACGTATACAGCATATGGCATAGGATTAGAGCCTGGAAGGCGCCATTCTTGCCACTTGCTTGTAGCAGGATCATACAAAGCTAAATTTCCTGCATTCCACTCACTTATCCATAATCGTCCATGTGAATCAGACCACATACGCCGAGCTCCTTGGTCTTGTGTTGGCGGATCTAATACGGTCACAGTTCCTGTTGTTACATTGATACGGCCAATATAGCTTCCAGCCAACGAAGCATAGTAAACGTCACCATTGGGTGTAGTTGTAATACCATATGGCCCAGGCCCACGAGGAGCTTTGAATACTTGTATCTTCTCAGAAGATGTATCGAGGCGACCATAAATGCCGCTCTGGCCAGTAAACCACAGTATGCCATGATGATCGAATGTAGCTGTGTTTAGGTTAGCATAGGCACTGTTTCGGGGTAGCGGAAAAACCTGCACCTTTTCACTTACAGGATCGACACGGAGTATGGCATTTAATCCACCATCTGTAATCCAAGGAGCGCCATCTGGACCAATAATGATACCATGAGGCGCAGAGCCCTGACCAAGTGCTATCTCATGTATCTTACCACTGCTTAAATCTAATCGTCCTACTTTGCCTGACGCCTGAGCAGTGTACCAGACAGTTTCTCCATTTTTAGTAGGTGCAACATCATGTGGATGTGAACCTGGGGTAACAGGGAACTGTTTTTGCATGGAGCTTATGTTTTGACTAGTTTGTGCATATGCGTTATGTTGTTGAGCTGGATCTAGTGCTATAATGATTAGAGGAGTGGCTATTAGTGTGAATATTAATAATGAAATGCGTAACATAAGATATATCATAATCAGCGTTTTAATATTATAAACTCTTATCTTATCTAAGGAATGGCTCTCCTCAACTGAAGCATATGTTTCATAGGAAGACAATCAATAAATTAACATTTTTACATTCTTAGCATATGACTACAACAGTAAAAGTGACATATAGCGCGCAAGGTTCCCATGATACAATTATGACCTTTGATTTAACTGGCATAGATATTGAAAGTATAAAAAAAGAACTACCACTAAAAAAGAAAGAACTAGATTCAAGCAGGCAGCAGCCATATCAGTAGGATATCATATATGCTCTAAGCCTAAGACTAGCTGTTTAATTTATAGTAAATTGTACATTATGTAGAATAGATGAATTCGTAAATGTCTAAAAGTTGTTAAATATCATTATGTACTAAAATGTATCCGATTACATATAATCATCATAGAGGGATTTAGTTCGGTTCCGTATCCTCTGTGGTGTCAACTACCTAAAAACAAGCTACGGGTCTGACTTATCCCGCAGCTTTCTTAAAATGGTAATTGGCTTACTACTATCCTGTTCTTACAGCTTTTGAGCCACATTTTGGACATGCATTTTCTTTATGTTCATATCCACAATTCATACAATAGTATTTAATTGGAGAATATCCCATGCCAGTGCTACCGCTATTGCTCATTCTTCCGCCTAATGATGAGCTCATGGACTTGTACATATCTTTGATTCCACTCGGCATTCCCTGTTTTTTCAATGCAATATGCATTCTAATTGTGTTAAGTGCAAAGTAAACAAGCAAAGCTATAACAAACGATAATGGAAATGGCACTACAAATGAGACAGCTAGCCCTATGACCAGATAAGCAGCCAACCAAATCCAATAATTGGTTTGAATTTGTCTGTTATTATTATCATTATTATTTCTCATTTGCTTACAGTCTCATCTCTACTACTATCTACGTATAATAATCTGATAAGAATGTAGTGTACAATACAAACATTTGTACACATGCATTAAGCTTTATAGGCTACAATTGATATGCAGTTGCTTGTAGCAAGTTCCAAAGCTGATTAAATATCTTCTGCCATAGTTTGTTCATTCTAAAATTGATATATAATATAATAAACAATTAAAGCCATCAACGTTATGAAGTTCGACATCTTTAGCAGAAAGAAATTCAAGTGCAGTGTCTGCGGAGATAAATTTAAGACGGATGCAGAGTTAGAACAACATCGCAGAACGGCGCATCCTAGGTAGTGTTCATTGCTTGTTTATTTCATAAATGGAAGAGAAAAACCAATCGTGTGGAAACTATCGCATAATTCAATTTCAGATTAAATGTATTATTAATATTTATATGAAAGAAAGCATATTATCTGACTATCATGTGTGGCGGAATCTCCATGATGGGTCTGTTTATGGTAACAGCAGGATTAGCTGCTGTGTATGGTATTGCAACATTTGGCCCCAAACTATCATTGCAAAACAAGATAAAGGCTATTAAGGCTAAAACGAAAGAGCTGATGCTAGCTCACAACAACCAGATAATATCATAATATACGCTATTGACCAATAGTAAGTCGCTGTAAGACAAACCTAAATGGAATAACTAGAAGACTTAAATCAAGCATTGAGAAATCGTGACAAAATGATTTGAACAATCCAGAATTACCCATTAGGAAATAAAACAAGCCATTTAATTTGATTAATAATAAATTATTCAAAAGAAAAATTTCTTTTTTCCATGGTTTTAGAAGTCTACAAGTATTTTGAATTATTACCTAACACATATGCTAATGCATCTTGTAGATAGAATTACCTCGTAGGTGTTTCTATATTTGTTAACTAGTATCAATTTAAGTTCATGAATTAGCAGTTTAATAGCACTGATTTTGTTATTATTTTATTGACTTACTGACAAAAGGAATTCTGTATTTCTACAATCTACATGTACTTTATCATCAGTAATATGTCCACAATGAGTACATTCAAAGTTTACCGGTTGGGTGCATAATTCACATATTATTTTGACATGCAATTTTTCTGAACCGCATGACCTACAAATAGTCTCAGTCACGT
>JBKPMK010000616.1:0-4564 GCA_046732115.1 Thermoproteota archaeon | reverse complement strand
TAGGGACATCAAACCTATAACCAAAGCTACCAAATACTACTATCTTGTCATCTGTTTCTTTCATAATGTGACCTACATGGTCTTCATTTAGCACTCTAACTCCTTTGTTAAATAGACCTTTTGGATATTTTCTTTCATAGGTAGCTAAATCTAGATTTTCACCTTGGGTCCAATGCTGTATTGGTATTGTTGTAGGCAATGGATCATCATGTTTGACTTTGTATTTCTTTGAGATTTCATCTAGTTTTAGTCCGATTAGTACATTTCTTCCTGTAGTTTGAATCTCTGATTTTGGAATATCATATCTGTCATTTTTCTCCCCAAATACTACTATCTTGTCATCTGTTTCTCTTACCACATGTCCTATGTATGGAGAATCTAATGCCATAACACCTCTGTTAAAGTACTTTCCCGAGGTCATTGTATATACATTAGAAACTCAGGTACTTAACTATGCTCCTAATATGTTTGCAAGACAGCAACCTATCATTATACCATTGGTGTAATGATAGGCATGCCATGTCCCCTATTTGTTCTAAAGATGGAAGTTCAAAAGGCTTTGACTTTAGGTCTTATGTATCGTATCAGCCAGCTATATTCTTATAGCATCACTGATTGAAAAGCGATGTATGTAAATGTAAATGTAAATGTAAATAAATTATAAAACAGGGAAGTCATTAATCCCAATAACTTCCCTGGGAAAAACTCAGCCAGCCCTCAACAGATGGTGCGAGTCATCCGTAGATCCTGCAGTGCAGTGCACTACGTACACTGCATTCGGTAGGAACCTGTCTATGGTATCGGTAGGTTATAGCTTTTATGATTTGATGTAATGAAACATTGATGAGACAGGTAACAGATAAAGCTAAAAATCTGGACGCCTAAATATTCGCTAAGGAAATTATTTGGACTTTGAGCACGAAAACTAAAACTGAACAGGTAGGATGGCGTAGATCCAAGGTAGTAGAAATGAGAGCGAGGCTTAAGCTAAGAAATAGCACAGCAGTTACAGGGTGTCACGGGTCTTCTCTTTCGACTATTGTTACCAACCATACATGAATCAATATTTATATAAACAGCATAATATCATGCACTTGTATGTGTGGAGCAAACTTGTATAATATTATGTTGCGACAGGAATTAAATAAAAAGAAAAATGTAAAGCCAGAAAGTGAACAAGCAAAAACCAGCGAAAATTCTCATGAATACTTACTAGTCAAATCTATGCGAAAAGTTTGGACGTATGCTACAGACACAATACGTTCACCAGACTAGATTACCTCAGATGAATTGATACGGATTTAGAATTACAGGCCTAATGAATGCTCGGATAATAGCTATTTTAGATGTATTAGCAGTGTTATCCACTACATTACATCTTTATCAAGACCTAGCATATGCGCAGACAACAGCGATAGCTTCTTCTGCAGCTTCTATTTCAATAGTTCAGGGTTCTTCTTCTCCTACTATCTCAAAACCCTATGACCCATCACCACTAACAGTAAAGGCTGGTACATCTGTCACATGGACAAATAGGGATTCTAGCATTCATACAGTAACGTCTGGTCTTCCAGAAAAAGGAAATGTAGGTACGTTATTTGATTCTAGTCTTATTAGTCCTGGAAATGCCTTTGTACATGTATTTGATAAGCAAGGTACTTTTGACTATAGCTGTACTTTACATCCATTCATGCACGGACAAATTATTGTAAAATAGAATAGTGCGAAATTAAATTAGTATAATAATTCTTACTATAGCTATCATCATTACAGTTTAACGCGCTGTTAACTGTGCTTAAACAACTTAAACGATCAGAGTCAGCTGAATCAGCTGCATCCGCACTCTTTGTATCTCGTTGGCCCGCAACTTCTTCTGTTTGTTTTGTTGCTGGGTATTTATCGTCTGTAGATGATTGCTCAATGCTGTTTTATGCCGCTTCTTTTGATTCCTTATTCCTTTTCTCTGGATTTTGGCTCATATTGTTATAATATTGTAGAGTCATTATGCTTTATGAAAGTTCCATGATATGTACTGTTAGGCCAATTACAACTTCACACTTGGTAACACTTTGAACATACAAATTTCCAGCCAGTAATTCTACAACTATACAAAGGCAAGCTTCTTAATTTATCAGCCTTTGCGTCTTCTTATAGTCTAAGGCAATATTGTATAATGATAATTAGACGTTGTTGCTATAACCATTGATATTGTTGTTCTTGTTGCTGCTTACCTCAAAATTGTATGTCTCTCCATGCATTAAGTAATGTATTCGGTCTTCAAGTCCTGCTTCTCTAATTTGTATTTGAAAGTCCTCAAGTTTTGATTTAAAAACATCATAGTCGTTATAATGAATAGGAATAGCCTTCTTTGGGTTGATTATCTTAAACATTTCAACACCTTCTTTTCCATCCATTGTAAGCATAATACCCATAACTGTGGTTCCACCAAGATGAAGTAATGCGACATCAATATCAGAATAGCGTTTGGGAATTTTCTTGATATCATCGAATACCAACGTATCGCCAGTAATATACAGCCTAAGCAGATGATGACCATCTTTAGTTTGAAAATCAAGAATACTACCCATTACGTGGGGCAGAAAAATAGACATTGGAAGTGGACCATGCCTTCCTGGAGTTGCAGCAATATTAAGCTGTATATCACCTTTGGTAAATGAAATGCGCTCCCAACTATCCAGTTTATGAGGATTGCTAAACCCTCTCAAACTCAATTCTTCTGTAGCATGTGCAGTCGTAACTATAGGTAATGATTTGTCTAGTTCACGTACAGCTACTTGATCAAAGTGATCTCCATGAAAGTGAGAGAGAACGATAAGGTCAAGTGGAGGCAGATGTTTGATGTCTATCGCTGGGTTTGTTAGCCGAGTGGTGTGTAGACCATATCCTAGATGTACTTTTTCATGCATATGAATAAAGGTTGGATCAGTAAGTACTGTAAATCCAGCATAGCGAATAAGCACCGTTGCATTTCCTATAAAGAATATCGAGCCATTATCTAAATTAGGAGGGGAATTATTGCTTGGTGAATTCAAAAGTACAATCCTCCTTGTAGTTGTTTCCAAGATTTCAAACTAACTTGTACATTACAATTATTAACAATTATGAGAGAGGTATGAGTAATTAGCAGTACTCTGACATAAAGAACAGATGTAATCACTGTGCTCTAAATTAAGCCATTTGTATCAACTTTTATTATGTGATTGCATTCTGTATATCACATGACAGTAAGAAGAGATTGGCAAGAGGATAAGGCATCCGCATCTTCTTCCTCTTATTCTGTAGGAGATAGAAACTCGAGTATACAATCAACTGATAATATCTCATCGCAAATAGTAAGTGGTGCTGCTGAGAATCGGCAGCTACATTTGAATGCAACTAGAAAAATCCTACAGGAAAGCAAAGGCTGCGTTAAAAGATCTATAGATGAAGTAACAATGGAGATTTCACGTTACAGTCCTTATCTAGAGCAAATTTGCCACTATACGAGAGATGCTGTAGACAGTTATCTGGAAATGCTAAATGAGGTTATGATTGCGTTTCACGCAGCTTTAGATCCATATCTTCGCACTACCGATGATGGAATTAACTACTTTTACCGTTGGGTGGCTCCTAGATGGGTAGCTCAAACATATAGAAATATACTATGCGAGATGGCAAATTATGTGGTGATTACAAGTAGATCGGCAAATAGCATGATCTTTGCGAACACCAATAAGTGCTGATAACAAAATATGCTATGCGACAAATGTGGTAAAGAAACAAAACACCTTGTAAGGGCTCTCTCCGAAGAAGACGTTATGGACAGCGGTATGAGCAGCAGAGGTACAGAACCGAGAACAGAACCTCTGCCAATAGATCAACTATGGTGACTTAATTGCATTAATCAGCATTAGCACAATAAATATGAGATAGCATGGAAGATTAATCATCAATAACAGGAGCATCAAGTATGAAAATGGAACACCTCATTAAGATCCTGCACAGGAAATGGAACATTTGAGCTCAGATATGGAATAACAGAATCAACATCAACAAGCACATAGAAAAACACTTGTAGCTATCATCATTATTTTCAATATAGTGTATATGACGTCACAATATAGAGACTGTTATATAAGGAAATAACAAAAGTAAAATAAGTTACGTCTAATGTAATAAAGAGATAGTGACATTCAAGGATCTCAGGAAGAGAGTTTGTATTGAAGCACAGCAGCAATCTAGGTTATTTGAACGGCTTCGAAATAAGCCATTTTTGATTCTTTGGTTACTCATAATGGTAACAAGCATTTATGGCCGTGTATAGTAATGAAGATCCGGCAAAAGCTATAATAAATAATATGCATCTAACAGAACGAACTGACCTAACAAACCCTTTGTTACATCTAAACCTTCCAGCACTGCCGCCACCCGGAAGAGAAGGTACTGAGAAAAACCATAATGCAGGCAAAGTACTCATCGGTCCAGATAATAATGTATATGTCGGTGTAGGTGATGTCGCAGGTCATAGAGGACAAGCTGAAAATAATCCTACTGGTATTCCACC
>JBKPMK010000615.1:0-1102 GCA_046732115.1 Thermoproteota archaeon | reverse complement strand
ATTTGTTTCCTCTTTTCCTCAACCATTTTCCGACGTTGCTCTGTTGTTAGACTAAGTTCGCCACGAGAAAGAATCTGTTTAGAAATTTCAGTTGGATCAGTTGTATTAAAATATTTTACTAATTTTTCTACGCCTACTCTTGAGCCCTTATTTGCATCAGAATAAATTTCATCAGAAATTAGGACGCTTGATAAGTCAGTTCTTTTGCCAAGTTTATATTCTAATGCGGGATCAGGCTTTACTAAAAGTTCAAATTTGTTACCATCTAGATTTAGACGTATAACAGTATATTTAGTATCTGCCATTAGTCTATAGAACAGTCTCCAAAGATCTATTTATGCATGTCAGTGGAGTAAACCGGCTCTGTTAACTTGATAATCTGTATAGATAGGCATGTCATAGCTTTTAATTGCTATTAAGAGAACTAAACACATCCAGCTATAGTCAGTTATGGCATTAATTTTTAAGGTAACTACGTATATTCATGATTTATTCCAAACTTTACCTACTGCATCAGATAAAATATCCACTGTATTTTGATATGCCAATCATTCTGCCACTTTTGTTATCTCTTACTATTATAGAACTTTTTGGAACAAAGTCGTTTGGTTCAACTAGGTAACGTGTATTGTATATGTTAGTTAAAATATATTCATAACGCCATAAAATGTATATTTCTTGCTCCTTCATTAAACTCTTAAGGGGTATACCACGTTCTGTGTAACCGCCAGCAAGCTGCCAATTATTATTCCATTTTTGATACTGAGTCCATAACGCATCGAAAGGTTCAGGTCTGTTTTTGACATAGAGTAGAGTAGGCTTATAAGCAATTATCATAGAAAGGACAACCATGACAATTCCCAGAAAAAAGTAACTTTCTGCAGCCATCGATATCATATGTTGATCAATTGATACTCTTATTCCTTTGAAGTAGCTATTAGTAGATAGAGTGAGTGCATACGATGGTATAATAATTCCTCCGTATATCAAAGCAATGCCAAGACCACATATTACAATAGGTATTAGACCCTTCCAAATTATCGAAAGCATTATCAAAGAAATTAGCGCAATGGTAATAATCTGGATGATCTTTGAGTGAGCT
>JBKPMK010000614.1:0-3049 GCA_046732115.1 Thermoproteota archaeon | reverse complement strand
CTCCAACTTCCAATGACAGCTGTAACAGTATCCGCACTTTACACAAGTAAATTGTGTCCTAGTCTTACATGAAGCACATTGTTTGTAAGTCGCTATGATGGTCTCTCTTAAGTATTCATGTTGCTGTAAGCAGTTACTTATTCCCAATCACCACCATAGCTAGTCTATCAAGAAATTCGGGGAGAAGTCTATTCTAACTTTCCCTCTGTCAATGGTCTAATAGGAACTTGCTCTCTTCTTAGTTTGAGTTTATTGAATATATCCGCAGATGATTGCTCTTCCTTCATATCTATACCCATTTCGCTCTTTATCCTATCTTTTCCTTCTTTTGCACCGATAAGTATTATCTGCGCATTTTGATAGTCTATAAATTTCGTATTTTTGGAAAGAGAAACAAAGTTCTCATTTTCGTTAAATTCATTTAAGACTTCCTGTGGATATTTTGGAGGCTCTTCTGTAGTAGGAAGATTTGATGATTTTGGTATTTTGGGATTGATTACAGAAATGACATAACTTGCTTCTTTTTCTATACCTAGTTCTTGCTGAGCTTCTCCTGGTTCATTTGGTAACTCGAGGACATATGCTAATTCTGTATGGTTTTGGTGCTTTACTATTGCATATTTTCCTTCTCCAACTGGTCTTGCAGCATCTCCTTTCCTGAATTCATCTGTTTTAGAGCTTGAAGGTCATTAATATTAACACCATGATAGTAGTTTCATCCATTTTATACGCCTTTGCAATATGACAGCTCTTTCATTACAAGACCTATTCATTTTGCCAACGATCGGTATGTCTTGACTGCATCTACACTTGACAGAGTTACTGGATATCTCCAATATTGTAAATTTAGACAGGGTACACACGCAGTAGCTGCTACACTATCATCTTGTTATATCAGCTTGCAGCAAAGAATTCACAACTCTTTATTATTATGATTGTTCCGTTGCCAGCTTCTCTATTGGTTCTCCTGTCGGTAATGGCGCATCTCTATCAATCTTGTATTTCATTAGCTCGTTAACATCCATATTCATTATGACATTTCTACCTACTTCTTTTATCTTTGATTTAGGCTCGTCAAACCTATATCCAAAACTCCCAAATACAACTACCTTGTCATCTGTTTCTTTCATAATATGACCTACATGGTCTTCATTTAGAAACCCTAACTCCTTTGTTAAATAGACCTTTTGGATATTTTCTTTCATACGTAGCTAAATCTAGATCTTACCACATGGCCTATGTGTGGAGAGTCTGTTAACGGTTTCTCCATTAGCAGTGTAGTCCTCTGCTGCAAAACCAGGTCAAGTAGTAATATGATACTATCATATTAATCACTTAAATAATAATAAGAGGATGAATTAGTTAACTAATTGGCTCTAGTTTATTATCATCAGCAGCAAGAAGATATTGATAAACTGGAGAAATTTAACAAGAACTTTCAATGGTTTAGAGATCATTACAATGACTTACATACAAAATACAAAGGTGAATATGTGGCAATTAACAATTCCGAAGTAATAGATCATGATGTGGATTATGAACGACTTATAATAAATAGACTAAAGTCAAGATTCTCAGGAGATATAATAAGAGTATTCTTCATAGGGAAAATTTATGAATGAAGTATGACGATGTCGATGACTGATACTAAAAAAATAGTTGGAGATATTGGTATTGGTGGATTAGGTTATATCAATGCTATTGTAATGAGCAGACATAACAGGGTATATTCGCCGATAAGATTCTGCGTAGATACTGGCTGTTCTGTAACTATTATCAGTCGCTTGGATGCTCTAAGAATAGGACTTGATTATAGTAATAACAGAAGCCTTCAGAAATCAGATCAACAGACGATAAACGGAGTTCGAGCATTTATACCATATATATTACCTGGTGCCGAAATTTTATTTAATTCCGAAGGGACTTTTATAGTGGAGTATGTTGGAAATATACATGTCATGCCGCCACCGCCACCACCACCAACGACTAATACCAATAGGGCCAATGATGAGAGCAATCAAATAAGCTTATTGGGAGTAGATGTGCTTAAGAAGTTCACTATCAGTTTTAGTCAGGATAACATCATTCTTGGCAAATAGACAGTTGATCGATTGACTTTTTAGTCCAAGAGGATAAAGGATAACTTTATTCAATTAAGAAGGGATGCGAGTAAATCTAAAATAGCATTATTATTATAAGTATATTCATGACATTACCTAAAGGACATGGTCAAAGACCAAGCACATCAGGAAAAAGGAGCTTCGAAGATTGGTGGAGGACAGTTCCTGAAGATTTAAGACAAAAGTCCCGTAAGGGAGATGAAGCAAACAAACCGTTGCTAAATCAAGTTAACTACGTTCTTTTACATCTCCATCTAGCCGGCAAGCATGATGCAAAGCCAACTCATGAAGAGCTAAAGGATTGGCTGCATAGCGGTCAGGTAGATGTGCTTAGAATGGGCGCAGCAAAGAAATAGCAATATCAAAATAAGTCAACCCTTCCATTATTTTCTGGTTAGTATTCATTCTGAGAGTAAAATTAATTCTTACCAATTAGTCAATGTCCTTCATTCTAGAATTCTAGAATCACTTAAACCACATTCTTTGCATTTGTAAATTATCGGTTATATTTGTGGTAACGATAAGCCAGAGACATCAGCACACAGTAACGTTTGACTATGATAGGCAGCTTTGGATTTTAACTAAAAGAACATAGACAAGCTGCTTTAGGGAAAAACTCCAAGAAAAGTTCGTATAAATCTTCGTTTGGAAATTCTTAGTGCGTTTTCTCCTCTTTCAGTTAGAGTATATGTTATTGTCTTACCTTCCTTTTCATCATCGCTGCTAATAAATCCCATTTCTCTAAGATTTTTTAGTGCTGGATAGATGGTGCCAGGGCTAGGTCTTTTCTCTCCCTTCCTCCTTGCAATCTCGTCAGCAATTTCTTGTCCGTGCATTGGTTTTTTTGAAAGTAAAAAAAGTATTAGAAAGCCTAACATACCTCGCATATCACAGCAATAATTGTTATCATTATGGCCATAAAATCTTCT
>JBKPMK010000613.1:0-4941 GCA_046732115.1 Thermoproteota archaeon | reverse complement strand
AAGACATTTCTCGTATTCTTCTGGCAGCCTTTCGTCAATGTATCGCTTGATGTTATGTTTAGCCTGCTGCCTTAGAAAATATACATCTCTGCCGATAATGGATAAATCAACTTGCAACACTTTTGCAATTTCAGATTGACTATCACCTTTACTTAGCAGCTCTAGGACTTTGGCCCTACGCCACTCCACTTGCATTTTTGTGCTCATTTATTGCATTTCTCCACGCTTGTTTTGTTATGCACTTGCATTTTGCACGCTCAGATGAATCTGTACTACTGCTAATAAGAACAACATTATATATCAACTAAGTTAGCTTTATGTATTTGCAAAGCAAATGTGATTCATTTTATTTTTTAATGAAACACATGGTACGCATGATCAGAGAGAAATGTACTAATGTCATTATGATGACGATGATAATGGTAATGGACGCTGAGACTCAGTCATATATGCAGCAGAGAGATGTTGCAAAGAGTTGATGACTTATGAAGGATACAGAGTTTGCCAAATCAGACAGTCACAGTATAGACAATAACAATAGTGACATAGCTATAGAGATTAGCAATCTAACAAAGCATTTTGAAAACGTTACAGCCTTGGACAATCTGTCTTTGGCAGTTAGGTACGGTGAGATATTTGGCCTGCTTGGACCTAACGGATCTGGCAAAACTACAACCATCAATATTGTAAGCGGTCTGTCTAAGCCTGCCTCTGGACATGTAAAAGTACTTGGATATGACATTACACAAAATATACATGCAGTTCACGCAGTTTTAGGAGCTGTACCCCAAGAGACAGCACTTTATGAGGAACTTACAGCCTGGACGAATATGACAATTCACGCTGATCTCTATGGTGTGCGCCGGTCTGAACGGGAACAGCGTATTACTGATATGCTCAATCTAGTTCAACTTTATGAACGACGTGATAGTCGTGTTAGCACTTTTTCTGGAGGTATGAAGCGTCGCTTAGCATTAGCTAGAGCTCTGTTGCATGATCCCAAGCTACTTTATTTAGACGAACCAACATTAGGAGTTGACGTACAAAGCAGGCGAGCACTATGGGATTATATCTTAGATTTAAAAAAGAAAGGTAAGACGGTTCTTTTGACTACAAATTATTTAGAGGAAGCTAATGCGCTATGTGACCGTTTAGCTATTCTAGATCATGGTAGATTGGTGGCATTAGATACACCATCCAATCTTAAACGAAGGTACGGTGACACTATTATAGAAATAGAAACGACATCACCTATATCTCAGCGTATCATGACACAAATACATGCTCTTTCTGGAGTAACTGAAGTGCGCCAAAACGATAAAGCGCTTAAAATAGCATCGACAGGAGATGACACATCTACAATAGGACAGATCGTTATGCTTCTTACCAAGGAGAACACACTTAGGACGATTTCCCAACGGCAACCAAATTTGGATGAAATCTTTTTGAATTTAACTGGAACTGCATTAAGAGACTAATAATAGATAGAGGAAAGGAGAAGAGAAGAGAAAGCAAGCAAACGATGACTATGGCTTCTATTATCAATCATTTTGGGCTCAAAGACAATTACACTCTCCGCGTAATTTTATCAATGGCTCAAAAAGATATTCGAAGCTCTTTAACCGAACGAGCCTTTATGGTAACCAGCATTATTATTCCTATCAATTTCTTGCTTCTTTTCCTACTATTTGCTCTTACAGGTGGCGAAGCTCCTACAGCGGTTGTTCTTGAAGATCATGGTCGTTATGCTATGCAATTCGTATCAGCAATGGAACATTCCCATTCATTTATAATACAACAAACCACTGCTAGTGAGGCTAAAAATCTTATGCGGCAGGGCAGGATTGTATCAATTGTTACCATCCCTGCTAACTTTGATATGTCATTACAGAAGGGATTTGATGTACAGCTTCCTGTTGTCGTCAATAACCTTGACGTAGATTTTACAAATGATATTCGTAGAGCTGTACCACTAGCAATAACCTCATTTTATGCAAATGCTTTCCCAAATCAAGTAGTAATAAGAGCTCACGAAATAGATACTTATTCTCATGATACTGGATATATTCAGTATCTTGTTGTGAGCCTGATGGTCGTAAGTATTATGCTTGGTGGACTGCTCCAAGCTGGCGCTAATGCAGCCAGAGAATATGAAAATGGGACAATCAAAGAGCTAATCTTGTCGCCTGCTAGGCCATGGGCTATTCAACTTGGCAAGATTTTAGGTGCACTTGTACTTAATTCACTTTCTGTTATAGTTGTGATAATCGTAATTGTATTTTTGATTGGCGTTTGGCCAGTACATTGGGATGAATTGCTTGGATTTACGCTGATACTTATGATAACATTTGTCGCTTTAGGGACGCTTGTTGGTACACTTGTGCGTCGCAGGCAATCGGTTATACCTCTGAGTATTGGTGTGACAATACCAATTTTCTTTCTAAGCGGTGCTTTTGGTCCAGCTATCTGGGGAGACCCGGCTATTGCATTTATAACTCAATTTCAGCCAGTATACTATGGTATTGCAATATTTCAACATGCTTTTCATGACTTTACAACTACCCAGACAGGATCATTAAGCGATAAAATCATATTAATTGGCTTTGCTGTTGCTGCAGTACTTGGTAGTGTCATTGCTCTTCGCAGTACAAAAGGAGAATCAGCTCTGCGTTAATGATCACCATAACATCAAAATCATGGCTTGCAATACTAGCCATTGTACGTAAGGACATTGGTGTTTGGCTTAGGCAACCAACGGCTATTACCGCTACTATTCTTCCTGCGATCGCATTCATGATCATTCTTTACTTTGGAGCTCAGGCAGTGGGACGTAACCCTGTAGCGTTAGTAGTACAGGATAATGGTATCCATGCTCAAGAACTTGTAAGTATACTTAATAGCTCTGATGCATTCAAGGTTTCACTTGTAACTTCAAAACAAGAGGAAGCAGAGCAAGCACTAAAACATATACAAGTAGCAGCAGTCATAACTATCCCTTCTAACTTTGATATTGCATTTAACGCACATAAATCTGATCCAGTCACTATTCACATAAACAACCTTAATCTAGACTTTACAAATGACCTTCGTCGGTCTCTTCCTGCTGCCATTAGTGAATTCTACTCTGGAACTCAAGGTCACGATAGCAAGAACAACAATAATAACATCGACAACGCTATCAGAATCCATGTCAAAGAGACAGACCTAAGAAAGCAAGATGTTGACCTCCTTAGGTTTGAGATTGTACCAAATATGGTACTTTTGTTAACTACTGCTGGTATTGTAAATGCAGGGTTAGCCACCGCTAGGGAATGGGAAGACTCGACGATAAAAGAACTCTTGCTAGCGCCGATTTCTAGAAGTAGTCTTATTGCTGGTAAGTTGATAGGAGGATGGCTTACTACACTTCTTGTGGCTGCCGTGGTATTGGTAATAGGTGCAGCGACAGGCTATCTTAGACCAGAGGGGTTACTGTATTGGCTTACTACAATAGTCATAATAATGTTGATTGCTCTTGCTAGTGTTGGCATAGGTGTAGCCATAGGATCAGCAGCACGACGCTTTCAGCGAGTTACGGCTGTTGGCATTCCACTCTCAATAGATCTCTTTTTTCTAAGTGGCGGTATTACTGTGGCTGCATTCCTTCCATTATGGCTTCAAACAGTTGCTCATTTTATTCCTACATTCTATGGAACCCATGCATTGCAGACTTCAATCTTTTATAGTTCCACCGAAGGCTTGGCACAGGATATATTAGTGTTGGTTGGAACTGCATTAGCTACTATTGCCCTCGGTGTGTTTTCATTAAAAAGGAGTACATTGGCATAATGATAATGTAAGATAAAAGAAAGAATAAATGAATCAAATAGATTGTATAGTAGAAGCTTAAGTCATCTTATTCACGTTTTGATGCCACGTATCTTGCTGCAAATCTCTTGTACTTTATCTCTTCTCCATTGTACTTGATTTTGCTGTTCCATATCTGAGCTCAAATGTTCCATTTCCTAAGCATGATTTTAAGAGGGTGTTCCACCTTCACGCTTAATGATATAATATGAATACTTAGCTTTATCATTTTGCTCATGAAATTACCGATGCAAACCGAATTCCAATCTATTGAAATCTATTGTGAGCCCATTATCAAGCATCTTTCTCATTTCTTCATACTCTTCTTTGCTTATTTCTCCCTCGTAAATATTACGCTGTTCAGATTTTTAGATTTATCTATCGAATATGATACGTTTTTGAGAATAAGCTTCTTCGTTGTAGCATAAAAAAAGAGGTAAAAAATATGGACGTAATCTAGTCCGGATTATTATCCAACTGGACTAATAGTCGTCGATTTGCCAGTATATGGGATTACCGATACGATAACGAAATCAGCAGTCGAAGATGTGGAGGTATTATTATTAGTGCTGCCCATCATACTTGTCAATCCCATTCTCACTATTTGTGGTGAAGTCCAATCTGCATTAGCCACAGTACTACTGCTGCCTATTTGAAGGCCGGTTAGAAAAGACAAAGGATTGAAGCTATTTGTGCCATTACCGGCAGCAGCTCCTGCATATCCTTGCAATGGTCCTCCACCACCACCCATCATCATTGGATTACTCATTGTAGTACTCATATTACCTGTCATCATTTTGCTGGATTGTGAAGAAGCTAGTGACATGAGGTCTTTAAGGTTCATTGGCACTCTTATTGCAGCAACAGTAACTCGTGGTGGTAATGGTGCTGCTGCTGCTGATGACATGGTAGTTGCGCTTATGTTATTAGATGTATCTGCAGCTGGAGAATGTCTCAACGTCACAGCAATTTCATTATTTTCTAAAAGGCTTATTGATGTCACTTTCACTCCGTTGACCATGCTTATCCCTACAGAACCATATAGAGACGATGCATTGGATAGGTTGTTTGCAAAGCTCATAGGATTAAAATTCA
>JBKPMK010000612.1:0-2119 GCA_046732115.1 Thermoproteota archaeon | reverse complement strand
CAATATTTTCTCTAAAGCCTGTTCACAGGCCGGTTTACAAATTTTCGGCAAACGAGAATATTATTCTAATATAAAGGGTGAACATAGTTACTTTACAGTAAGAGTTTCTTCAAACCAGCAAATTCGTTCTCACGTAGACAATATAGACGTGCTCGTTTCATTTGATGCTGAGACATTACTTAGACATGGTGACAGAGTAAGCAAAGGTGGAGTTATAATTTACGACTCAGATTCTGCTAATACGGCCATTCAAGAGGTTCGAACTATAGATGAAGAGGCTTCTAAACGAATTATAGATCTATTGGAAAATAACAATAAGCCGTTGACTGTTCAGGGAATGCTCGCATATGCCAAGGCTAATGGAGTCGAACTCTACAAGGTTCCGTATTTTGAATTACTCAAAGAATATTCAGAGAAGACTAATGATCATGCTCTGAGCAAACTCACTAGGATGATCAACGTAATGGCATTATCAGCATCCATGGCAATTTTGGACTTCGATGCAACAATACTATCTAATGCAATTGAATATGTATTTAGAGCAAAACCCAAGGTTGCCAAAGTCAATGTTGAGGCTGCGAATTATGCCTATAATTATGTTAAGTCTAAATTCAATTCAGCGGAGTTTGGGTTTAAGTTACCATCATTACAGCCATCTTCTGACACTATTTTAGTACAGGGAAATCAATCTTCTGCGATGGGAAAAATAGTCGCAGGATGTAGGTTCCAGACCTATTATCCCATAACCCCTGCGAGCGACGACAGCGAATTTTTGGAATCGAATCAGATACTAGAACGCACGTCTGATAGTAAAAGAGATTCTATAGTAGTTATCCAAACGGAAGACGAAATTGCTGCGATCACGATGGCAATAGGTGGAGCATTGACAGGTGCACGTGCAGCTACTGCTACTTCAGGTCCAGGTTTCTCATTAATGGCTGAAGCGTTAGGATGGGCTGGAATTAATGAAGTTCCTCTGGTCGTCTCACTTTACCAACGCGCTGGTCCATCGACGGGTCTTCCTACAAGGCATGAGCAGGGAGATCTGATGTTTGCCATTAATTGTGGACATGGTGAGTTCCCAAAAATTGTCTTCGCATCTGGCGATATTGAAGAAAGCTTCTACGATACCATAAAAGCATTCAACTTTGCAGAACGATATCAGGTGCCTGTAATACATATGCTTGACAAAGCAATCGCAAACAGCATCATGACATGCAAGGCTTTCGATCAACATAGAGTCGAAATAAATAGAGGCAGACTAATAGAAAGTCTTCCTCCATCAGCTGAGCACGGGGTTAGTGGAAACTATCTGCGATTCAAGCTAGATGGGAGTCCTGTATCCCCACGCATAAAGATTGGTACAGAAAACGGAATATTCTGGAATACAGGAGATGAGCATACTGAAGAGGGTCATATCACGGAAGATCCAGATAATAGGATCAGAATGATGGACAAGAGGATGAGTAAATTAGACGTTGCCTTGGATGAAATACCGGATGAAGATAAAGCAATATCCTATGGTCAGGACGATTCATATACCGATATGACAATAGTAAGTTGGGGATCTACAAAGGGTGCAATTCTAGATGCAATAGATCGTCTTGAATCGGAAGGAAAGAAGATCAAGTTTATTCAAATTAGACTAATGCACCCTTTTCCTACTACACTCATAAAAAAAATGTTAGAGAGTACTAAGGTTTTGATAGATATCGAAATGAATTATACCTCCCAATTAGGATTGTTAATAAGTCAGAATTTGAATCGTGAAGTAGACTACAAAATTGTTAAATATAACGGTAGACCGATGTCTTCAAGTGAAGTTTATAATGCTTTAATGCATATAATCACTGGAAAGGCGTCTAGGAGAATTGTATTAGAACATGGCACTTAAATTATCTGATTATAAAACGGATGTTCATAATGATTGGTGTCCTGGTTGTGGGGACTTCGGCATTTTAAATGCGATCCAGATGGCTTTGTCAGATATGCAAATTCCTCTACACAAAGCCGCAATATTCTCTGGAATAGGATGTTCGGGCAAAACGCCACACTTTATTCACACTTATGGAATACATACTCTGCATGGCAGAGTCCTACCTTTTGCTCAAGGTGCAAA
>JBKPMK010000611.1:0-3403 GCA_046732115.1 Thermoproteota archaeon | reverse complement strand
TCTTTTACGCTTATCTTGTAACTTAGGGTCTTGACATCGTGCTCGACAATGAATTCAGCTGTTCCTGTTGCCTTTGTAGTTTTGGGTGGTACTTCCTCACTCCCTGTCATTTTTGTAGTAAACTTATGACGTTCTTCTACTGCAAATGCGGCTGATGGACAGCTATTAAGATTGGAGATGCCAATCATTGCCATTCCCAATGCTGCAATTAATGAAATTGTGTATATATGATATAACCTTCTGCTAGGTACATTCAGCATACACTTTCGTCGAGGCTATGGACATAGATAGTTTTCTTTTCATATTCAAACCTCATAATGTAGCATATCTTAAAGTGCCTGTCTAGCCCCTGTCGATTAACTATTCTTGATGTATAGGCTTTGACTATATTCATCGTATCCCAAATTAGCCATAGTCAATACTTTGAATCCATTGTCATAGAGATACCTTACTTCAGCATCAAATAGATTCACAGTAGTATCAATGGGTCTATTGCTATCGCTTAAATCAGGATAGTTCACAAGAATATGATATACAATTATAGGTATTGCTCTTACCACTCCATCCTTATTATAAACATCCTGGCTATTAACAGCTGAAACGAATTTTTGAAACATCTGAGCATTGTTGTACTCAAAGCGAAACTTATCGCAGGTACCACTGTTACCATTATTGGAGCTGTTAGCAGAGCAGCCCTCGTCAATATGCTTATGAGCCCAGCTATTGATAGAATATCTATTTTCAGCAATTTGTTTTCCATCATTAAGAGACATTCCACAATAGATTCTCTGCTGCTGATTGTTACTGCCACCATCACCACCACACTGCAAAAATGCAAGTGCGGATGATTTGGTATCAGTTCTAGCTAAATCATAGTATTTGGCAACTGTATTTACAACTTTTGGAATATCAGCTCCCTTGCCGTTAGGATATGCAAAAATTGTCGGATTGAATCCATGGTTTTCTAAGCATTGTTTTGATTGGCCTATTTCATAGTCCAAATCAGCTTGTGACGACAAATCATTTAAATTCGGATGAGTCATGGTGTGTGCCTCAATATCCATGCCATCTTGCTGCAGTGCTGCTATTTCCGGCCATGTAATTGATACATCTGTATCATGATATCCCGCTTCAACCCAATTGCATACTTCAAAGAACGTTGCTTTAAAACCATATTTGTCTAGGATAGGTTTGGCATAAGTATAATCACTTTCATGCGAGTCATCAAAATTTATAATAACGAGTTTGCTGTTTGAAGCGGACTCAACTCTTGGCGTTGGTTGAGGTGCTTGGCTGATGCTATCGCTCGTTTTATGTTTACTACTGCCATGGCTACTCGTATTATCAGAGGATATCGATGTCTTAATTTTCTTGGCATCAACGTCTGCACCAGTAACACTGTAAGTACCTATGGATATTAAGAGGATTGCTAGTGCTAAGATAAGGAAATCCCTAGTATCAGAAAATATCATAGCTGTTGTTGTTTTTTGATAACTTGTTCCAAGTACAAATGCTGTTTTGCTGCCAAGCTTGATGTTAATGAAGGTTGTACACCATAAACGGCTTGAACTGGAAATGTTGTAAAAGTGTGATTCATGTTAAACCATATTAGTGATTATGATATATGTCAATTAAAAATATTTTATACTGTTATAATGCTAATACAAAATGCTAGAAAAAAATATTAGAAAAATTGTATCCGCATGGGTCTGGCGAGCACAAGCATCAGTAATCATGTGAATTGCCATCGGTACTCACGGGATTCACGGGATATTTTCAACTTCTAATAAAATTTGTAAGTTTACATGAGATATATCTATACTACGTTCCAAGATTTTCTATAAGTTATGAAATAACCGTCCATCCTGTGAGTGAATGATGTGCTTCCGTGAACATTATCAGATCAGGCTACCATCGGTTCTGTCATTTCATACCAGCATGATATACAGCAATCACAACAATCATTATAAATCTGGACTTCATTCTTTTTACATTTTTCACATATCATATATAGATAAAACCACACTTCGCCATAAAGACAAAAATAAAAAGCTTGGATGACACTTTAACATAACATGGGAATAGAAGATATCCTTATTTTCTATATGTGTTTGAGTAAATGCACAATCGCATTGAGACAAAAATTAGAATTCTATAACAATTTGCTGACGTCAATAAATACTTTTAGAAGTGTAGGAGAAAATAATATGAGTACCACCTGTCACTGTGTAGAAGAGTCAAAGCCAGTGAACATTAAGCTATAATCCATGATTCTGCATATATAGAATAATGTTGTAGAAGATTATAAGTATTCGTCAGATGAGCCGTCAAATAGCTGTCATTTGGAATTGGAATGGAAATGCGCCTACATAGTGGGTGCTATAATAGTATTCCATAGATGACAATGCATTTGACATTAGAGAGATGTATTCTATAATGATATCACAATTTCGGGGGCAACAGAACTAGATTGTGTTACTTAACTGAGAATGGTCTGCTGTATTCCACAGATGACAAAGCACCTGACATCAAGTATTAGTTTGCAAAACTACGAACAGGTATTTTATAAGTCCCAAGTTGAATTTTACCAGATGGATTGTGTTGACTGCACACCTGATAAGTTCTTATCAAAAGTTTGCTTGTTGGTTATTATATGTATACGTACGAATGTCATGTGCCGCATTCCGCTCTATTTGTTTTATATTTGTGAAATGACAATGAATACTCCCTACAATAATGAGTGTCACAATAGTTGAAGCAGAACAGATAATGAGGACAGTACAATTACTTTTGCATAACCAATCTCCTGCTCATGATTTCCAACATGTATTAAGAGTATACAAAAATGCCGAAATGATAGCCAAAGAAGAAGGACAATCAGTTGATCTGGATATAGTCCTTGCGGCAGCCCTGTTACATGATTTAGTAGTTTACCCAAAGGGAAGTATCAAAACGACAAATTCAGCAGATGAGAGCGCAGAAATCGCCAAGAGAATATTGCTAGAGTACAAAAATTATCCAAGAGACAAAATAGAAAAGGTGGCGGATGCTATAAGAACACATAGTTACTCAAAGAAACTAATTCCTCATACATTAGAGGGTAAAATTTTACAAGACGCAGACAGGCTAGATGCAATAGGTGCCGTAGGAATCGCTAGAACTTTTAGTGTTGGTGGAAACGAAAATAGGTCTCTTTACAACCCACTAGATCCGTTTTGTACAACAGATAGACAACTAGACGATACACAATGGACACTGGACCATATTAAAAAGAAGTTGATGATTTTGAAAGATTCAATGCATACAAAAACTGCAAAAAAGATAGCACAGGAGCGCACAGAATTTATGGAATTGTTTCTAAACCAGTTAGGAAAGGAGATTCTACCGAAATGCTGAAGACGAT
>JBKPMK010000610.1:0-5800 GCA_046732115.1 Thermoproteota archaeon | reverse complement strand
ACATTGTTATTGTTGTTGTTTCCATTGTTATTGTTGTTGTTTCCATTGTTATTGTTATTATTGTGATCCGCTATGCAGGCATTTCCTCTATCGTTTAAGTGTGTACCTTTTCCACAGTGTAAGCCGAATCCAGGAGGAAGCAAGATAACTCCTGACTGACCGGCGGCAGTAGTAGGTGCAGTGGTAGGGGCGGCTGTATCTCCATTAAGCGTAGCAGGAACAAATACCTTCTGACCCATAGAAGCAGAAGAATATTGACTGCTTTCTACGTCAAACGATGCTGAAGCAATATTCGCTATCGAAGGATTAGATGACTTTGAAGCTGTAATTTCAAATGAACCAGACTGCCCTGGTTGTAAAGTGGATGGCTGTGCATAAACGTTCTGTACGTCTACTAATTGGTTGTTAGTATCATAAAAGGATCCTGAAACTTTTACAAGATCGACTGGCTGATTGCCCTGATTAATTACTTCACCTACGAAGGTAAAAGCATCTGGTGAATCACTCCTGACATTTCCATAATTCATTTGAAGTAGTTGAGGCTTAGGTGTTGCTGTCTGGGAGGGTGTTACAGTTATTATATAGGTATCTGATTGATCAATTGTCTGTTGATTAGGAAATATAATATGAAAATTAGATGTTTTCTGAGGTCTTAATTCTTCAAGACTAGTGAATGCAGAACTTGTATCAATAATTCTTTGCGAAGGATCATAAACATTGGCGCTGACTCTAACAAATTTGAAAGTTTGATTAGAATTATTCCTTACTTCTCCAATGATATTAAAATGCCCTTCGTCATCAGTATAAGTAGATGATCCCATTACAGTAAGTTGAGTGCCGCTAGGACTTGGAACTTGAGTGGTAGAAGAAGTAGTAGTATCAGTTGGTGCTTGAGTGCCGCTAGGACTTGGAACTTGAGTGGTAGAAGAAGTAGTAGTATCAGTTGGTGCTTGAGTGCCGCTAGGTCGAAACGCTTCCACTGAATGCACTACTGTTGCAGATAAGAGACTCATAGCAAACACTGTGAGAATTAATCCGTACTTCATGATAATGTCTATTATATAGTATAATAGACATCAATAATATTTACTCTTCTAATACCTGTATTTAATATATAAGCTAAGTTTATTGGAGTTTCAAACTTTTTAACACTAGCACTATCCAGACTATCAAAACCTATACTAGTGTAGTCTTCTAGAAGAATATAATTAATATAGGCCCGCTATGTGCTATAAATTCAAATGGTTTTTACAAGTATAAGATTTGATGGGTTAAAACCCCATCTGACACTTAAAATGATTGGATTCTCACCGGTCGCATTATTGCTTTTAATATCATCATTAGTATTATTTTCCTATCTAAACCCAATTTATTTAACATATGCACAAACTACTGGACCCGCCCAGCCTGCTCAGCCTACTCAACCTGCTGATCAAGGCCGACCTCTATCGAGCTATACTTCTCCTGTCTCTCCGTCCACTGCTGGCGGCCTTGGACCTACTGGTCCTGGTGGCAATATGACTGGGCCACTTGGTCCTGGTGGCAATATGACTGGGCCACTTGGTCCTGGTGGCAATATGACTGGGCCACTTGGTCCTGGTGGCAATATGCCCTTTGGTCCTGCTAACGCTACTAATCCTGCAGAAAATGCAGGTCTCGGCAATACAGGTGGAGGAGGAGGACAACAAAGTGGAGGAGGACAACAACAAGGAGCTAACCCTCAAACCCAACCATTTGCTAATCAAACTAACCAAACAGTCCCTGGTACCAATATTGGAGCCCCACCTGAACCTGTAATATTTACTAAAAACCTAAGCAATAACTCAGGTACCTCCACTGAGCAGAAAATAGCTACGTCTGGAAATAATGTGTATTCAGTATGGGAAGATACTGGTTCAGGTGGCAATAATGACATACTCTTTGCAAAGAGTACTGATAATGGGGCGACGTTTGGAAATGTAACAAATCTAAGCAACAATGCCGGTGAATCCATAAATCCCAAAATAGCAGCATTTAGGAATAATGTATATGTAGCGTGGGAAGATACTGGTTCAGGTGGCAATAATGACATACTCTTTGCAAAGAGTACTGATAATGGGGCGACGTTTGGAAATGTAACAACAAATCTAAGCAATAACACAGGTGAATCTATAAATCCTCAGATGTATGCATCTGGAAATAATGTATATGTAGCGTGGGAAGATACTACGCTTAAAAAAAGTGATATACTCTTTAAAAGGAGTACTAATAGTGGCGCTACATTTGCGAATGTAACAACAAATCTAAGCAATAACACAGGTGAATCTATAAATCCTCAGATGTATGCATCTGGAAATAATGTATATGTAGCGTGGGAAGGTACAAATTCCAGCGGTAATAGTGACATAATGTTTGCTAGAAGTCCAAACAATGGGGCGACGTTTGCAACGGCGACAACAAATCTAAGCAACAATGCCGGTGAATCCATAAATCCCAAAATAGCAGCATTTAGGAATAATGTATATGTAGCGTGGGAAGATTATTCTCTAATAAACGCTATAGCCAATCCAATATCAAACGGGATATTATTTGCCCGAAGTATTGATACTGGAGTGACGTTTGGGAATACTATTCGTCTGAGCAATAACACAGGTGAATCTATAAATCCTCAGATGTATGCATCTGGAAATAATGTATATGTAGCGTGGGAAGGTACAAATTCCAGCGGTAATAGTGACATAATGTTTGCTAGAAGTCCAAACAATGGGGCGACTTTTGGAAATGTAATTAAAGTGAATGCTATTAGTGTAGGACAACCGTTACAAGGTCAACCATCAGATCCTCAGATATATGCATCTGGAGATAATGTTTACATTGCATGGACTAATCGTAATGTCACCACAGGCAACGGTGTAGTGGTTTTTGCTAAAAGCTCCAACGACGGTATTCTATTTAGCGATATAAGAAGCATTAGTAATCCAGCAGGAGAATCTGCATTGCCGCAAATAGCAACATCAATGAACAACGTATATTTAATATGGAGTTATGATGACACTGCCAAAGCTACTGACAAGACTAATTCCACCTTGGGCAGCAGCGATGTGATTTTCCTGAGAGGTTCTAATGGTAATTTTCCGGGTTCTTCCCTTTTAGCGCCTGGCTCAAGCAGTGGTATGCCGTCTACTGGAGGAGAAACTGGTGGTGGTGCCTCGCCATTTGGTTCACCACCTGGCGGCGCCGGTGCTGCTAGTATGCCGTCTACTGGTGCTGGCGGCGCTGCTAGTATGCCGTCTACTGGAGGAGAAACTGGTGGTGGTGCCTCGCCATTTGGTTCACCACCTGGCGGCGCCGGCGCTGCTAGTATGCCGTCTACTGGAGGAGAAACTGGTGGTGGTGCCTCGCCATTTGGTTCACCACCTGGCGGCTGATAGATCTAGTGGTCTGATCACTAGATAGGTTGTATCTGATCTAAGAAAAAACAATAGGAGTTATGGATAGCCTATTAGCTTGCACATATGCAATATTTGGGTTATTATTTTATCCAAATTGTTTTGCAAAAATCAACGTATATACAAGGAATAATAATTTACCCTTAATCGAAACGATTAAGTAAGATGGCTTGTATGTCTTCTATGAAAAATTTTGCAAACAAAGCTATTGGAACTAGCTATGTTATTATCTGTAATAATATTGTTCTTGACTACTAACGCAGTGCAGAGTAGTGCATTTAAGCCGGTACAAGAGCCGTCACAATCACCTCCAGGAACTTCTTCTTCACCTCCTCCATCTCAGCCTATATCACCGCAACAACAACTACCACAACCATCTTTTTCATCACCTGTAACACCACCAACACCTGTAACACCACCAACACAAGAGCAACAACAGCCTATAATCCCTGGCGTTATACCTGGACAATCCCAAGAGGAGCAACAGCAACAACCGGAGCCTATAGTTCCAGGCGGTACACAACCAGAGACACTTACACCACAGGGACCTGTAACAGGATTCAAAGCAATTGGCACGGTAAACTCTGTTATCAATACACCGAACACTAAATGGATTGCTACAGGGAACTGGAGTATGTTCGCGGGAAACGGTAAGATAATATCTTTTGTTACTAACATGACGTGGTATAATAACAACGGCACAGCCTCACATACTCATGAATTCCTTAAGTTTGTACCTACTAATGGAAATGTCACATTGGGTTCAGATAATAGTCTACATCTGAACGGGCTTATGGATGTAGGGACAAATCATCGTGCAGTATGGAAGGATGTTCATAGTCTAATTGATATCAGAGGAGGCAAGACAATATCAATATCAGTAGATGACAAAGAGACCGACAATCATTTCGCTGGGCAACCTATTTATGGAGTAGTTACTTCCTTGACAAGATGTTCAGATGAGCCTGGCGCCGATATGGAAGTCTTGACGCCATGTACATCATCTTAGCACCTAGCAATCTGACGTCATAACTGAAGAAAAGACAACCCAGAATTAATTATCTAAACTTAGTCGCCCATCCACTAAGTTTATGTCAAATGATTGCGGGATCACAATATCCAACGGACATTCAGCAATTGTAAAGCAGCAGTGCTTAAAAGCGATCTGCTAATAAATAAGTGCTAACAAGTGTAATTATGGTGCGAGCAAGAATTATAAAATACAATAGGACTATAACGAATTTGCCAATATACTTTTTGTTGACAGCAATATCACTCCAGATTGCACTGTTGTTATTGTCGCCACTCAGCACTGCCTTAGTCTATTATCCCACCCAACAAGCAATCGCGCAGAGCACTAGTGATACTACTACTTCTATGATATCTGCTCCAAATCAAAGAAGCAATACTTTGACTTATGGAGATAGTACCTGTAATATAAGAATCCAGTATCCTTCGGATTGGCTAAGAGATGCCGGCTCCGCTAGTTCTGATTATATTGTTGCGTTTGTTCCTTTAGCTGGAATTAATGCTACTGCAGGAGGCTTTGAAAATGTTAAAATAAAAGTAATAAATCCTCAAGGTATGTCGCTGGATCAATATACTTCCATTGCTAGCAAAGCATTTGGTGTTTTGCCTAATTCCAAGATTGTAGAATCTGGCAAAACTACTGTTGGACGTAATAATAACCCCGGATTTGGAGTGACATACTCAGTAACGGATCCAAGAACTTCTAATGAAGTTAGAACAATGGAAGTTTGGACTCTGGCTAATAACATAATATATGATGTCACATATGATGCATCGCCAGCTAATTATGCAGTTTATCTACCTCTTGTAAAAGCCATGGTCAGCACACTTGAGATTGGTGCGCCTTCTCAGCAGTGTCTAAGTCAGATGCCTTCAGTTCAGTCACTAGCTCCGCCAGATGTAGTTTCTGGTACAGGTAGTAATACTACTACAGCGAGTACAACAAATCCAACCAAATAGCTAGGAAAACATCCTAATTTTATTTTTATATTTTTACTTTAATGAGCAAAAGTAATCAAGTTAGCGCTAGTTCATGACTCCCAGATAATGCTTTATAATAGATAAAGGGCAGCTTTGTATTGTCAATAAGCATATAGATATATGCATAGAACTGTTTTCAAAAAACGATATAGCTACTTTTAGGTCGTTTACGTACATGGTAAAATTCATTCACCATCAAAAAAGCATAAATAATCCGGTTTTCATACTAGCACATTGATATTCTCACATGTGAAAACATTATTGTTTGCTTTTTCTGTACTTCTAATCTCGGCCACCGCTACGATATCTAATCTAAATACAGCGGCAGCTCAGCAAGTAACTCCACTTACTTACACAGGGAA
>JBKPMK010000609.1:0-5158 GCA_046732115.1 Thermoproteota archaeon | reverse complement strand
TTCTGGACTCTGCGGTACTTGCTCTACGTTCAAAGATCTCTAAAATCAGCCTCTCTCTATCAATAATTTCAACTTGGCAAAGAGTAGCTAAATTATACTGTTGTGTAGGCTTCATTACCTCATCGAAAATTATTACCTCTGATTCTAATTGTCTGACTAGTTCTTTTACTTGTTCTGCCTTGCCAGCTCCAATGCCATATTTAGATCTTGTTATGTGTCGTTGACTCACTATTTTTTCAATATTGTATCCCGCAGTACATGCCAGAGAAATTGCTTCCTTTATGGCATCTTCCTGTGGATATGTAATCAAGATGGCCTTTCGGTGATTTGAGGTCATGTTATTCCTCTTCGATACTCACATACAATTTAACTCCTAGGAATCTCTCCAACTTTTTCGCAAGCATTTCATCAGGTTTTAATGAACCTATTTCAAATTTTCTTAATAACGTTGCCTTTTCGCTCATCTGTAATCCTAATTGTTCATGCGTCAGGCCTTTTTTCATCCTAGCTTCTCTAATCAATTTCGAAAATTCGGGACTAAGTATTGTATCGTCTGTCATCTTAATCCTAGAGCCGGCGCTTTTTGACGTGGGTTTATTATTAATTTTACTTTTAGGGACCGCAGATGGAACATAGGGTTTTCCACGCCTGGAACATAGATTACAAACATTAAACACTGTGCCATCGATCAAAACCGCTCTTTTCACATCTGTTATCTTACGACCACACAGCTCACAAAATGATGACATATACAGTATTTTTGATTAATGTAAATTTAGTCTTTTCTGACTTTAGTGAGCAATCATATCTGACCAATTCAATGTAATATTTGAATTCAAAGTCTTTATTTTATTTATATTATAGATTGTATGTGATCATGATATTAGAGGTAAGTCACTAGGAAACACAACTCCTCCAAGATATCATACAAAGAACAAACGTCACATAGTTAGATTATTGTTAAATCATATGTGCTAGCATATGTATATAATATTCTTTCACTTATCGGTCCAGGTTAGTATTGATATATAGTACATTTAATATTAAGATCTCTATATGTATTTATTTTAGTAATATTGGTAAGGATTTGCTGAATATGTGTATATTTCGGTTATGATCGATAATGAAGCCTTTACCACTGAATTCAAAGGAGAAAGTATCCCATCATATCGATGCTATTTTTGGATCTAGCATCTCAGACGTCTTAACAGAAAACCTTGAGTTTGAATATTCTAGAAGAACTGGAAGGATTAAAAATATCCATATTGGAAAACATTTGTTTGCAACGGTGCGGACAGACGGTGGACTTGCTTTAACAATATTCGGAGCAACAGAATTGTTGAAGAAGAAGCAATTCAAAGAGAATTGTGTCAAGCCACGCAAGGAGGCAATACCCTTTGTCAGCGAAGGTAGGTCACTATTCTGTAAACATGTAGAATGGTGTGGTTCAAATGTTAAAGTAGGTTCCGATGTAGCAGTCATAGACGAAAATGACATTGTTATAGCAACAGGCAGATCCCTATTGGGATCCATTATGATGAAATGTTATCAAAAAGGAGTTGCCGTTAAGATCAGAGAAGGAATAAAAAGCCGATCAAATTAAATAAGCGCTATATGATGCGTGGCGGAAATCGCGAAATGAGACGCATGTTAGATAAGATGGGTCTTGAAATGAAAGATCTTGGTAATATTGAAGAGGTAATTATTAAAACAGATACCAAAGAACTGTATCTTATAAAGCCTCAGGTAATTGAAATGAAGGGAAAAGATAGTACTATCTTTCAAGTCGTGGCCACGAATGTCGAAGAGAAACAAAGAGATATCCCTGTATTTAAGGAGGAAGACATCATCCTTGTTATGCAACAGGCAACTGTCTCAAAAGAAAAGGCGATTCAGGCACTAATAGATTCCAAAGGCGATATGGCACAAGCGATTTTAAATCTTACAACCTAAAAGAACAACTATTGCTTGAGTAAACAACCTTTGACACGACTGATTGTGTATTGATGTTCAAAAAGTTGAGTGCTGTATATGGAAGCAACTTTGCAGATGAATAATGCTGGATTCTTTCCAGCTCGGCGCTCTGATTCAAAATTTTAACAATAGCATATATTTTATTCGATTAACTTCACAAAAGGTTAAGTTTATAGCTAGTATTAACCGTGATTATATTAAAAATAAGGTGGTGAGTTGAACTCAGAATTTGTGGCATAAGTTCACACTTCTATATTTCACACCAACTCACCCTTTTTTTCATATCTTGATGTGATTTCCTTGTAACGTGTTACTCAATGATATTATTTGCTCCTCTGTTATACCCCGGTTTTTCAGTTTGGATAGTTGATCTGGGGGAACTGATTCTGATTTTGTAATCTCGTGTATTTGATTTATTAGCTCAATTGATTTAACCGGGGGAATGTAGCCAGAATTAATATTGGTAATAAATGATTCAATCTCATTTTCCTTTGCCCCCGAACCCCGGAAGAAGTTGTACACCCTAAAAAATGAAGCTAAATCTCTTGAAGTCATCGCTCTCTTTTTAGCTTCTACCGTTAATTCCCTAAACGAATCAAGATCGAAATTATTAAGTCCCGCTTTATAATCATCGACTATTATACTAATAGTTCCAGCGGCTATGTTATTATCAGCAACAATTTTTTCACGAGATCCCCCCGATAGCCATTGCTGGACTACTCTTCTTTTGACAATCTCATCTATTGGGGCAGGCATTCCATGTATAATTATACTATGACAAAGCTATAAAGTAAGCGTCAAATATATGACAAATACATGTCAAATGGCTGTCAGATGGGATTTGGAATGGGAATGGAATTGTACAAGCGTATCCCATATTAGCAGCGAAATTTTCTTCCGAAGATATATAATATAACAATAATATCTTTTACTTGTTATTATTATCTTGTTATGTTAAAGACCACTGCAGCAGTTTATGGCCTAACTAGTTTCATTTTTCTTCTGCTAGTCATCCTTTATTCTATAGCTGCAGCTACCGCATCTAATAATGATCATACCAAATCATTTTGGACTAATGGGTCACCTATTCCTACCCCAAGAACAGAAGTTAGCGCTACAGCTGTAGGCGGTTCTGTCTATGTTATTGGAGGATTTAATGCACAAGGACAACCTACAAATATTGTAGAAGTTTACAACACCAAGAATAATACGTGGAGTTCAGCTGCTCCTTTACCTCATCCGTTGCATCATACAGCCGCAGCCACATCTTTTGATAGTAAAATATACGTGATTGGGGGCTATCTTGATAGTCAATGGAATCCTAGCAACAGGTTATTCATCTATGATCCACCCAAAAATCAATGGCACGAAGGTAAACGAATGCCTACTGCAAGAGGGGCATTAACTGCCAATTTTGTTGGTGGAATATTATATGCTGTAGGAGGTCAAAGCTTCCTTTCCTCATCTTCTTCTCCATCAGGTATTCTAACAACAAACGAAGCATATGACCCTCCATCTAATACATGGAAAACAAAAGCACCAATGCTTAGTGCAAGACATCATGCTGCTTCATCGGTAGTTAGTGGAAAGTTATATGTGATTGGTGGTAGAGTTGCCGGGATTTCACCTACAGTTAATGTTGATGTAAATGAAGTATATGATCCAGAAAAAATACATGGACTTCTCTTCCATCTATGCCTTCTAAAAGAAGCGGAATTGCAGCAGCCAATTTTGATTCTGTACATATCTATGTCTTCGGTGGAGAAGAACCATCCAAGACATTTAACAATAATGAAAGGTACGATACTGAAACTAACAAATGGTTCGTTGAAACACCTATGCCTACTGCACGTCATGGATTAGGGGCGGCGTCAGTAGATGACAGAATATATGTATTAGGAGGGGGACCACAACCAGGTTTGAGTATGTCTAATGCAAATGAAATATTTCATGTTGTTAGATAATCAATGTTAATTTTTCTATCTTGATGAGAGCATTTATTCCTACGACCAGCAGATACTACTGAGAATACTATGAAAATCAATCCATTCACAAATGAGCAGCAGCTCGCGGATGCATACGTTCATTTATTCTGTATTCGTCTGTGTCCGTATAGACCAAGGCTATGATATAGTAAGCCCTCTGATACTTAGCATGATTTTTTTATCGAAAAAGTATAGTATGTTCTCCTTCCGACTATCAATAACTGTCATAGTGCCTAACTTTATCATATAATGTACAACTCTTTAATACCATACGACTTAAAATCAAGCAACAATGGCTGTAAACGACAAAGGAAGCATAAATCCTTTACAATGGACGGGAGAAGATATTGTGGAGTATATTTTATTATTATGTGCTGGAGAGGCCACATTTGATGATTTAATGCGAATGATGATATCATCCTCAAACTGCCTAAAAGTGGATTCGCAGTTCGTGAGCTAAACAATGTAGCAAGAGCAGGCCCATTTTGACCTTTTGAGCCATTAATTCGGGGACGCACATAAGATATTTGCATAAATTAATGGTACAATGTTACCTTTATCTTAAATATCAAATATATGAAATCAGCGCAATTAATGCAAGAGGCAATAAAAGCATCAAGAGCGATACCACCACCAATAACAGATACTACACTCCGTGAATCATTTAAGAGATCTTTAGAAATATTAGAAGACTCACCTACAGAAGTTTTGATTAAGTCTTTACGTATCATATCAGGCGCAGCAACGGAAGAAGAACTATTTTCTGATTATAAATTGTTTGAATACTCGTTGCATCAATTACTTGGTAAGGAAACATCTAATACAATTTTGAATTTTATGCATGACTAAACACTAGCAAGGTAAGACTCATTTGATTTTAGAAGTTGATGAATTCTTACTAATTATCATATGTCTATACTATACACATATTAAGTGATGAAGGAACTCTATTTACTTTCACATGTCTTAAAAACATAGTGTGTTACTTTCGATGGCAATGTTCTCTAACAGAACAATAATGGCAGCTCTCCTTACCATTGTTATAGCGACGTCGCTAGTTGTTGTAAGCGGTGGTTTTATAGGCTCTACACTTGCTGCCGCAAAGAAGGTTACCAATGAAAACGAAGACAATGCATTCAAAACATTGGCAAATGACAGGAGTAACTCCCAATTTCAGACTACAGATGCTGGCGACTCAA
>JBKPMK010000608.1:0-9149 GCA_046732115.1 Thermoproteota archaeon | reverse complement strand
GGATAATTAACAAGGATGTGATATACAATTATAGGGATTGCGCGTACTATTCCATCCTTATTATAATTATACTGGCTATTAACAGCTGAAACGAACTTTTGAAACATCTGTGCATTGTCATACTCAAAGCGAAACTTATCGCAGGTACCACTTTTGCCATTATCAGAGCTATTAGCAGAGCATCCCTCGTCAATATGCTTATGAGCCCAGCTATTGATAGAGTATCTATTTGCAGGAGTTAATTCCGCATCACTAATGACAGATGATTTGGCAGTTCTAGCTAAATCATAGTATTTAGCAACTGTGTTTACAACTTTAGGATTATCAGATCCATCTCCATTAGGATATGCAAAAATTTTAGGGTTGAATCCATGGTTTTCTAGACATTGTTTTGATTGGCCTATTTCATAATCCAAATCTGCTTGTGACGACAAACCATTTAAATTTGGATGAGTCATGGTATGCGCTTCAATATCCATACCATCTTGTTGGAGTGCTGCAATCTGTTCCCAAGTAGCAGATACATCATTATCATGATATCCTGCTTCTACCCAATTGCATACTTCAAAAAATGTTGCTTTAAAACCATATTTGTCCAAAATGGGCTTGGCATAAGTATAATCGCTTTCGTGTGAGTCATCAAAATTAATGATTACAACCCTGCTATTGATAGGTGTTTCAACTGGTAATGGTAATGGTGGTGATGGGTCCTTATTGCTGTTGCCAGTAACCTGATCGTTCCCATCATTGCTGTTTCTATCAGAAATCTTCTTGGAACTTTTTTTGGCAAAAGCATCTATACCAATAGTGGTATTAATATTGAGAATACCTCCAAATAGTAAAGAAAATGCTAGTATTAAAATAAAGACGGTACGGGTAGTAGTACTACTAGAGCTACCAATATCTTTCACGAGTTATTTGTAGTTGTTTTCATATATATATATGTTGATATGTATGAATGTATTGATACTGATTGTTATTCTAGTCTTGTAATGGAATTTAAAGCGCAAAATTCCTACTTTTTGTTAGTTTATGCCTCATATGATTTAATTCAGATATATATGACTATAGTTACTCTATAGGTACAAGTTGTGATAGTATTAGTTTCATCTCTTCTATAGTTATTAGATGGATTGATCTCTGACTTTAAAGATATTATATAATTAGCTAAAGCCAGAGCATTTTCTTTTAGCGGTATTTTATAAAAGCATGCAGAATAGTATGTATTTAGACCTTCTGATGCTATTTCTATTTTTCTATCAAATAATACATCATATTATTCTTATTTTCTGATATGCTAACAGGATGCTATTATATAATGATGTATTATATCATGTATTACTAGCCAGGAATGCATCTTTGAAACTTATATCTAAACTTATATCTAAAATAGCAATATAGGTCTTAAGCTTAGGAAGCGCTGATGTAAGGCAAGTATCAATAAGAGTCAAATCATCTGGCTACTCCTCTATCCTTATCTTTTCATTATGCTTATTGTGGTTAGTAAATAGATGGTTTAAGCCTTTAGCTCTCAACTCAGTAAGATAGGATCTTAGGACTTGATACAGCCTCTGAAAAATTAAAAATTTCTTTTTAATATAATACTAGCGAGAGTAATTCTAGTACCAACAGGGGTAATAACTGAATTGTCGAAAATATTGTCTTGTAATAATCATCGTCATTATTCTAATGAATAAAACCGTGCCATAGTCTTCTTTACAATATCAAAATTCTGTTCAGCCTCTATAGTCACGTTGTTACCTTCGTATTTGACGCTTATGGATTTAAGGACACTATGATATAAACTAAATTTCTTTCCCTCAGGAGTAATAATAATTTTGTCAACAATAACAAGCCCTTCGTTTATCAGCCATTTGGTTTTTCTGTAGCATGTGGTATGGGGAATATTCTGTTCTCTTGAAATATCAACAATCGCACATTATCCCTAATTAGTTGTTAATGCAGTTCTTATTTTAATTTATTTTAAAGGATTATAGACAGAATACCAGATTATGAGAATTAACGTGGCTCATCTAAAACTCTCGTCTGAAAATACTTGGTTAGTATGTGTCCTTGCTTATATCAAAACCACGACAGACGTAGATCAACGAAATGAGTCAGAAAAAAATAACAGCAAAAAGAATCCAGCTAATGGCTGTGACAATCATAGCTGCATCAGTAGCAACAGTGGCTACGATTATTGGCATCAGTAACGGCCAAAACATACAAAAAGCAATGGCGCAGGGAAGTAACTCGATAGCAAAAGAAGAAGCAAATGAATACAAGAATCCAGCAGCAGTAAGTAGCAGCAGTACTACTGCATCAGCAAGTGAGTTAGCCCAAATCAAAATTGCATACCTTGTAGTCTAAATCTGCTTTTTAAAAGTATAAGCAGTTCAGCAATTTGCTGAAACGTATTTAGGAGACTATATAACGAAGTGTCGACCACATAACACAACAAGCAACAAAATGCCGTTGATAGTCGCGACAAGTATCATTAACAAAAAAACTTATTTGATGACGTTTATTGCTTATGCCATAATAATTACTGATGTAATCTTCGGCACGTTTCTTGACGCTTTGGGAAAGCCTCTTAATTCTTCTTTTGGTGTAATATTATTTATAACAATGAGTATCACTGTATTTTTTGCAGGTCTGTACGCCCTTAGAGATTATATGGTTGCATTGCGCAAAGATCTTGAGGCTCCTTCGTTTTTTAACAGGTTATACAAGGCAACACCTATTTTTCTTTATGCACTTTTAGTCATCTTTGGAGCTATCATTGTTGAAATGGTGTTATTTTCACAATATAGCTCTTACCTGCTGATTCTAATTCTCTTAATAAGTGCGGTAGCTATCCTGTTCTTTGGTTTTCGCACTTACAAATTCTTTTCATGGTTCAAATCGAGTGCCAACAAACAACACAATATCATGATATTGGCATTTGCTGTATCATCGATGCTCCTTTGCATCAGTACAACAGTTGCTATTACACTGGATATAAAGGAATTAGTCGTTTCAAGACCACTCTCCATAGATCCAAATTTCCCCGCTAGCAATTCTATGGCAAGCAGACACTTATCTAGTATAGAACTCGTGATTCATCTCTATGGGTTTCTTGTCCCTCAAGTTACTGCTATTGCTATCGCAGAAACAGTTGCTATTGCATTTTTCCTTCGTTATTTTAAGGATCAGATAGGAAGAGCAACTTTTTGGACACTTATAATTTTACCACCTGTACTTTTTTTAACTGGGGTTTTTGGTCCTCAGTTTTTAAAGTCAACTGGAAGTGAATTTGTATATGCCCTCCCCAGGTTCCTTATCTTTAGGATAATAGGTACCGCAGGATGGATTGCAGCTGATTTTGTAATCGCTTTTGCATTTATTTTAGTAGCAAAAACTCTTGGACGGCAAATTACCTCTTCTCGTAACAAGATCATTAACTATTTGATTATAGCAGCATTTTCCACCATTTTAATTTCTCCAACAACAAACAACTGGATAACCAACAATTCTTATCCGCCATTTGGAGCAATCCAACGTGCCTTTATTGTGCTTGCTTCTTTTCTCTTTAGCATAGGAATATACTCTGTAGCGCTGTCAGTGCCCCAAGATGCAGAATTGCGTCATTTAGCCAGAAAATATGCAAAGGAGTATGCTCTGTTAGATACTTTAGGTAATGCACAAGAAAACGCAGAGATTATACAAAAGGTTGTAAAACTAATCCATAAACAAGCAGGTGCTATGGAAAAAGAAAGAGGAGTAGAATCTTCAATGATAGATGATAACGAAGTTAGACAATATTTAGATTTGGTAATTAGGGAGACTAGAGGAAAAAAAGGATGACAGAACAATCGGCGTCTAGCTTCAAGCTTAGTGGCTAATGCTTGATACGAAGAGGGATTTTATTATACTCCAAAAGAAGGGAGGAGGAGAAGAAGAAGATAGAGACCTATGCAGTCCCAACAGCAAATACTGAGAATAAATGGAGGTACAACAGCAGCTGCAGGTGCCTTTCCTAGTCCTAAAGTATATAATCTAATTCCTTACTGCTACAATATTATCAGTTGTTTCCATAGTTTGCAATTGTCATAGATAGAAATAGAACAAACAATAATACTGTAATAAGGCCAACAATACAAGTTTTTAACAGATAATGGCATAACAAATGTATTCTCCGCACTATTATTTTCAAAGTGCGTAATGTAAAAGTGGCGCTTAATGGTTTATTTAACTCTCAATTCGCAGTATGGTATGATTATCTTATTTTCCAATAATTCTAAAGGAAATATGGTAGGTGGACAGTACAAAGGCACATTTGTTCGTAAAAGGCTGTAAATCAACATAGTATATACTGCCTCCAATTAAATATGTCAGACATTATTTCGATCTATTAATTTCATTTGTATTCCATGTTTCGGGCGTAGGGTGACAAGCGGCTGAAGTACGATAGGATATTCGGGTATGACTTGCATTTTCCATCGTCGAGCAATAGTAGCGATAACCAATATCCCTTCCATCCATGCAAATGTCTCTCCTATACAAGACCTTCCACCGCCCCCAAATGGAAAATAGCTAAACCTTGGTCGTTTAGCTCTTTCTTGTGGGTTCCATCTTTCTGGATCGAATCGCTCGGGTTCAGGAAAATAGCGAGGGTCGTGATGCATTAAATATTGGCTCATCAGAATTGAGGAGCCAGCAGGTATAACATAGTCGCCAATTTTGCAATCTTCTATTGCCTGACGCCCTATTGCCCACGCTGGTGGATAGAGACGCATTGACTCGGCAAAAACCCTTTGCGTATATTCTAATTTAGATATGTCTTGAGCACTAGGAGCTGCATTTTCATCATGAAGCACAGAATCAAGTTCCTCATGCAGCATTTTTTCTTCTTTAGGATTTTGTGAAAGGAGATAAAATGTCCATGTGAGTGCATTTGCTACAGTTTCATGACCTGCAAGGAAGATCGTCATTACATTATCTCTTAGTTGATGTCTATTGGTGTAAGTGAAATTATTATGGATCTTCTCCTTATTTAGTTTGGTGATATCTTCATTGTTTTTACTGGCTGAAAAACAACCATCAGCTTGACCTTGTAGTAATAGACTTACTAGGTCTTTGTGAAGGTGAGATCTATTTTGTTGTTGATTGTGGTCATTATTATCGCTATCGCTATCTACATGGCTATCAATTATGCGATAAATTATTTCATCCAAGTTTTTTTTAGCTTTATAAAATTGTATATTGCTTGGTAATGGTACTTTTTCTATAATCTCAGCAAAAGGTATCCTTGCACGATTGAAATGTTCTAGGATAGTAGTAACACATTGATCAATTACTTTAATCTCTGATTCTTCAATATTGATACTAAAGAAAATCTTGCTAACTATCGCTAATGCCAAATGCATGAATTCCTTGTGAATATTTATTATAGCTTGATGGCACCACTGACTAGATATATCTAAAGTATAATGTGTCATAATACCCGCATAGTTAGGAATTTCATCTGTATGAAAAATGGGTTGTATTAATTGACGCTGCCTGCGATGGAGCTCACCTTCGCTGGTCAATAAGCCTTCTCCTAATATGCGCTTTGCCAATTGTAAACCTCGGCTTTTTATAAAATTGTTGTCCTGATTTACTAATACATCTTTTATATAATCTGGACTGTTGAGAAGATATATGTGGTGCTTTCCAAATTTGAAGTGAGAAATATCACCATATTCCTTTGAAAGATTATGTAAAACAGTGAGAGGATCTCGAAGGAAATCAAAGAATAGCTTTAATGGCAGCCTTGAAGAAGGTCCTGGAGGATAATTAATGGGCAAAAAGTTAGCCAAGTAGTTCTATACTTTTATAACCACTATGTGATATGAATGATGCAGTAATATGAGCAAATAATGTTAACTCGTGGGAGGCTGGCAGCTATTTGCTATCTAAAATATCAAATCCAAATAATACCTTGTACATTAAGCAATCTGCTATCATTCTTCTATGACAACGCCATGGTACTGTCTGCACATCATCTTCAAAACCTTCATTATATTTGTCAGTGAATCTCTCTCGCTCATATTGACTGTCACCTAGATAATTTTGTTCTGCTGCTACTTGTTGTTCTTGACTATCATTTTCCTCCTGTGCAATTTGCCAAAAAAAAGCTTGTTGCTGACATCCCAATGTTAGGAAATGAACTACGTCTAATCCTAGGTCATGCTGCAGCTCTTGAATTCTACATGCATACAATTCCATTTTCTCATCCTCTCCTTTATTTTTGACAATGACATAATCTTTCCAAGCTTTGTGTAAAGCACCCCAAACCTGGAATTTTAAATTGGCAGAGTGCACATAAATGTTGTTTTTGGCTATTTAGATGAACTCCGTTTTCTCATCCATTGCAGCAGCAAATCAATTAGGATTCGCCATTATTTAGCCACTGGTAATATTCTGTATATTTTTCCTTGGGACTGAAATAACTCACTTCATTTATTTTTCATCATTCATATCATAATCCAGATTCTCATCTATTTTCCTCTGTAATTCTTTATATCGCTGATACTTGAGTCCAGACAGAGGTAGTACATTTTTCTCCGCTATCATATTTTAACAAGTGATTCCATAGTGTGAAATAGAGACTTTATTTCAGAAACCGGACCATGAATGTCTATCTTTGTTGTGCCTTGGAGACAAATTTTTGCTTCTCTAAATATAATTCCCTTCTCAGAATATTCTAGACCACTAAGGCTATCCAGACGTTCGCTAATTATATCATCTGATTTAAGAAAATGTCCTCGCCGAGCATATAAAATGAACCTTTTATCTGTAATTATAACTTTATATTTTTTATTTGCATAATGGATAAGTGTCTCACTATGGAACTTTATATTCTCCTGAGGAAGTAAAAAATCCTGTAATGCCAATCTGCTAATAGGGGTCATATTTTCTCTAAAAGCTGTTTCTTTACAAATATTGATTAATTGAACAACAAAATTTATTAAACAACTGAGAAAGAGTTATACTGTCACCATATACATACTATTAGGATGCCAGTATATATTCAAACCAGTTATACTATCACCAGAACCAAATATAGTCATACGAGCTCTTCCAGTTATTACATAATCTAATTCTGCGGCCAATGAGGTTCGCGAATACCGTTAGGTTTTAGAGCACAAGCAATACCGCAAACAATCTCAATGTTATTTGAAGTGGCAAATGAAGCAGTTCCTCCTTTAGTCTGTACAACAGGTGGAGTACCTTTGAGATTGAATTTATGTCGATTAGGAATTTTACTATTATAGAGATTTGTTGTGCCTGCTGTATTCGTTGTTACAGATTCTTTTGATGTTATCAGAATGTCGTGAGGAGATTTCTTGAGATTACTAAAGTATTGAGAATCAACACCAAATGTATAGCCAAGTACTCTGTCAACTGGCTGGTCTCTCATGGTTAAAAGCAATAGCGAATTTAGTTTCCCCTTTTTGGCGTTAGGCAATTTTAGAAAACGATCATACAGTTTGTTACTTCTGGATATTAACATGCCAAAGATGAATGGATTTGAACTATATACAAAGATAAAAAAGATAGATGAAAGTTAAGGTGTGTTTTTTGACTGCTCTAACTGAATTACAAGAATATAAATCATTTCAAGAAGAAGTATTTCCTGAAGAAGGCAAGAGATATTTCGTACAAAAACCAATTAGAAGTGAAGAACAGCGCAAATTCCTAGACAGACCTGCAGACAAAATAGTTCTTACAGATTATTTAGAATTAGCTTGCAGAGACTGATATCGTCATCCAGTTCTAGTTATTGATGTAAGGTCGTTGCTGGTACTAAAGATAAGTTCACCGTCTCTAGTTTCATTTTCGTTCCTTTTGGTTTTATCTCCACATTTAGACATTCTACAAGTTCCATCGCATCTCGTATTTGTTCTTCTTCGACCTCACCTTCTGAATCTTTATGTGACGTCTCTATTCGTATCCTTGCTTTTCTCTAACTCTTTTCATCATGTCCTGCACATACTCATAATGAGCTGATTTAGCTGTCTTAATAAGCTCACTTTTTTCTTCATCATTTAGTTTTTCATATTGGCGAGCACATTACAGTATGATGTTTTCTTCGACTTCTCCTTTCTTCCAACCGACCGTCACAGTCTTTTGAATAAGGAGATAACATTGATGTAACTGATAAATCAGTGGCGGCTGCATAAACTGACATTATAGTACTATATGTGTAGTCCTATAAAACGATACACTAGTGAAGCGGATTCGGTGGAATGCGAACCAAATTTGACTCATTTTTGCCACCCAAGAACTACCTAATCTGAGAAACTCATCGATATGATTCACTAGATCTTTTGACAAACAAACATGACGGCGGCTTGCCGCTTGCCAAGGAGGATATACAACCATAAAGTGCTTTTGTATATCCTCTCCAAATTAGTACGGATAATTTGATAAATGAGTTCTACAACAATAGCTTCAGCAATAGATTTGGGGTTTCCAAAAGGAATTGCTACAGCCCCTAATGCAGAAAATAAAACAAGGGTGATTAATACTTGACTATTCACCATCCTAAATAACAGTATCTCGTAACTGGACATTAAAACATTCCCAAAAATGAAAGACCAGTAGATAGTATTATAAATGCCTGATCGCTGATCACCCTTGCTTTAAGAGACTTCCATTAAAGATGTGTGAAGTGCAAAAAAGGTGTGTTTCCATGTTTATTATTTATATTAGACACTAACCCAGCTAATTATAAATAAAACAGAAATAAGCCAAGAATCCATAAAGAAAAGTATTTGGACACAGCGATCATAAGATTATCCAAATCTTCTGCGTTATATCTTCTACTTATCTTTGTACCAATAGCAGTTATTTTAGAATTGGCGCACGCAGAACACATGATTTTATTTATAGTGGCAGCTTTAGGATTAATACCCCTTGCAAAATTAATTGGTGATTCAACTGAACACCTTGCAGCGTATTATGGAGCTACCTTGGGATCGTTACTAAACGTAACTTTTGGAAATGCTGCCGAAATAATAATAGGTGTTGTTTCTATTAATGCAGGATTACTTGATCTTGTAAAAGCTTCCATTACAGGTGCAATACTTGGAAACATACTTTTGATCTTTGGCCTAAGTATT
>JBKPMK010000607.1:0-4161 GCA_046732115.1 Thermoproteota archaeon | reverse complement strand
AAGATGCTTCTTTTCTTCCTCTAAAATTGCTTTTACTTTGGCTGAGAATTTTCTGTCTTTGACTAGCTTTGTCATGGCACCTAGAACTTCATAATGTGTTACTTCTCCTCCTTCGGCCAAGCAAAGAAATTCTATTGCTTCGGAAGAATCATGGCTTTCACCAAGATATATCTTCATCATCTCAGAGGCTTTTTGTGCAGTTTCATTTGCTACCTCTTGTATATTGGTAGAGTCTAATCCTTGTGATTCTGATAGATTTTGTATTAATTCTTCAAGGTTCGTTTGATGATTGTTGGCCTGATTTCTCATCTTTTCCAGTTTAGCTTTCATTCCTCCTTTATCTAACAGCCCTTTTGAACCAAGCTCCTCCACAGCTTTTTGAGCAGCCATTTCCAAGCCAAGGGCTTCGCCTATTTTCTCTTGAAGCTTTTGCTTATTGTCTTCAGAACTCATATAATTTTCTATGCAGCAGAAGCATTGTATTGTATTTGACCATTATAGAGGATAATTCAGTAACAAGCTAAAATCACACGTGATATTTTTAGAACTTAAGTATAATCACGAATTAATTAATTATAAAACACTGTTCAAGAATATCTTACTCCTGTGTCAAAGATCGTCGTGTTTCATGCAATAGATAATTTTCATACCATAGATTTAGACAGCTGGAGATGTACCTGTTCCTGACATATTTCGCATATCCGTATATTCCTTGGAATCTAACATCATTAAATTCATGTACATATTTAATTAACGTATCGCTTGATCATTGCAACAATTAATTTGCATGATGTCCACATGTTACTATGAGCAAAGGAGCAAAGAGAATCCAAAATAAAGATCACCATGAAAAAAGTACAAAAGAGAGGAAGAGGATCGTATCATCAAAGATAAGCAGGTTTGCTAATGGTTTTAAAATTCCTGATGATATGGAAAATAATAAACTAAACAAATGTCCAAAATGCTCATCAGATATGATACAACATCCATCTTTAGTATCTATGCCTTTGAGTTCCGCATCGCATAAAAATGGTAATACAAGAAAAATAAACATAGAAGATCAGGATGCAAATTTTGTCTTCAACTTTAAGTCTTGCAAAAAATGTGGATTTAGCGAGTTTTATCTATATGATGGAGGAGTTAACTTAGAATAGAAAAAATCATACTTAAACCTGTGGTCTGCAATTTCTGTTGCCGGTCCGCTACTAAAGCCTCCAGTCTGACCGGTACTGGCGTTACCAAATCCACCCTGATCGTTAGTGCCATTGTTAGAGCCGAATTGTGATGTACTACTAATTTGAAACGAGCTAAATATATCGCGTATTAGCTACATCTACTGAACTGATAGGATGAGTGAAAAAAATTCCAAGTTTATATCCTGTATTACCCGCAACAATCCATGAAACCGCTCCCAGTGCGCCAGTCGGAGTAGTGAAGTCAAGATAATGACTTGGATAACCTGCCAAAGAACCTTCTCCTGATTGTCCGTTCCTAGCAGTTGGAAATGTTATTGGATTGAGTAAAGTCAATCAACCCCATATTATTCACATTTTGTGCTAGAACAAATATTCCATTACCTCCAAAATTGAATGTTGCCCCATTTGGCCTTTCCATTAAAGAGCCTACCTCACCATCGCAAAGAAACAAGTATTTGGTAGAAATTGTGGGTACCTTTATGCTTGTTTATGTAATATGTTCTGCTGCTACAGTATACCAGCATTCTGGACAGCTACGTGTAATTGGAATAGGACTAGTTCATGCACTTGTTCTAACTGCTATAGTATGTGCAATAGGTTATCGTTCAGGCGCCCAAGTAAATCCTGCAGTTACAATTGGTCTATTGGCCGCAGGTAAGCTACGACCAAAGGAAGCAGGTTTGTATATTATAAGTCAAATTATTGGAGCAGTAATTGGTGCTGCAGTTGTATATAGCATATTTGGCTCCTGAATGTTAGGAGCAGGAGTTTCTCTAATATTTGTAGGTATAGACAAATCCATCGAAGCATCAATAATAATGCCCATAAGAAAAAAGATACAAAGAAGGTAATACAAATCTGGCACAATAGGACAATAAACCAGGCGTTGTTCCTTCCTCTGGATAGACTATCGTGTCTTTACATGTTTCAGTTCTTCTTTCCATTGCAATTCTGGGCTATATCTCATGATTTTATTTTATGGGAATAGATATCGTTTATTTTATCATATCATATGCTATTACTAAGTTTAGAGAAGCAGCTAACTCTTCTACTTCTAATTTATCTTGATTCTTACGCAATCCACGTACAGTCCAAGCACGAGCAATTAGATGAATTGAACCATCCTTACTAATCGGAAGGCTTCGCCTAAGATATTCTCTTAAAGCAATTCTTCGTTCTTCTGAAATCGACATAGTATAGCTTGGGGCAGGGCCTTGGCCGCCAAGGAACGGAGACCAGTAATCATCAAAATTACGAAATATGGTAGGAACATCTATTGCTAATATTTCGACATTTTCCAGATGAGTACTAGTCTGAAATAGTTGTCTGAGTGGCTCTGGTTGACATAGCGGGAAGCGTTGTCCTTCATCCAAAGCCAATACTGTTCTATCAAGCGCAAAAGCAGTGTTCCAGAAGTAACGTATAGGCTGCATAAGGTCGGCATAATCCCAAACATATGCCGCAACAGTTCCACCTATACGTACAGCTCTTATCATCTCACCTAACATTTGATTTGGCTTGGCAACAAAATTAAGTACTAGTCCAGAGACGGCTGCATCATATGAGCTTGATTCAACAGGAAGTGCTTGTGCATCGCCTAGACGAAAAGATGCATGTGAATTTTGTATGTGTTTGTTTGCATAATAAATATAACCTTCAGATGAGTCAACCCCTAGAACATTTTGCGGAGATGCAACATCAAGTATAGTCTGGCTAAGGTTTCCTGTACCACATCCAACATCTAACCATCTAGCATCTGGTGGAATATCGAGCCATGCTATAAACTTCCGAGCAACTAGCCTACTCCACCGACCTACATAGTATTCATAATTGGCTCCATCAGCCCACGTATCTTTGTGTTCATGCATTCAGGAAGACTTCAGACCATTCACGTGATAGCATTCATGCATAGTTCGAAAAGTTAAGTTTATTCTGGGTTGAGTTATGTTCTTAGATTTGGGTAAGCTATGTAACCAATTGCTTTGTGTAGCATCTTTCATTACAAGCAAACTGCCATGCTCTAGTACTAGTGATACAATTTGTTTAGTTTGCTTATGCTTAAATGAGAATTTCCGTTCTGCTCCAAAGCTCAACGAAGCAATAGTATTGTTCTTTCCTAGTGGTTTTTCATCATCACTATGCCATCCCATACCTTCATTTCCATTATGATACAAGTTCAGCAAACAGGAATTAAATTTGGTTACTGCATATTTTTCGACTATTTGCTTAAGCTCGTAAAGTTCCTTAGTCCACGTTAATGCTCGCTTCGTTGAATTTGAATAAGTATACACGTATTCAGAATCACCATACCATGCAACCTTTCTTTTAGTAGTAATATGTTTACTAAAAATGATTACTTTGTCTTTTTCCCATTGGATATTTTGCATTAACGAATCAAGGTATTGATTTGCTTCTTCGGGCGACAGTATCTTCCCGTAATAGTATACCGCGCCGTCTTTATTCAGGATATTGTTGCTTTCGCTAGATTCATCGAATATGGTAGTAGTCATTTGTTCCAGTCGCAGCCTCAAAAATTAATTCAGGTTATGATACATATGGTTGTTGTTTCCTCTCAATCTCTTGCATTCTTGCTGTTAAAGCCATTATTTGGTCTGATAGCTGTGCTATCGCATCGTCTTTCATTTTCTCACGATTTTTCAATGCATATTTAATAGTTTCAAGGCTGATAATAACATTGAGCCTAGCTATTTGCCCCAATGTTGCATCTCTTAGAATTTATAGTTCCTTAACGATATGTGAAGATACATATGCAAAGTGACAATAAATCAGATGATAGTTATCATAAGCTATCGGAACAAGAAATTCAGAATGAGCTTAACAGGCTTCAAGGATGGACTATAGTTAATGGCAAATTAAATCGAAGCTTTGAATTTAATAGTTTTGTAGATGCATTTAGTTTTATGACAAAAGTGGCATTGGCTGCAGAGAAGATGAATCATCATCC
>JBKPMK010000606.1:0-3379 GCA_046732115.1 Thermoproteota archaeon | reverse complement strand
CATGATAGCTTAACAAAGGCTTTCCATAACCAGATACTTTTCGAGCTGATCTAAACTCGTTTGATTCTTCTTTCTCCTGTTCATCGTTGTTATTGAATTTTAGATTCTCATTGGATTTTTGGTATACAAACCTAATAGCATAACCGTAATATTAGCAAGCAAATCCAGCTTCATTGAATAGATCTATCTTATATTTACCGATATCCTTATTATTATTGTAGAACACCTCTAATGAACCAAAGGATTAAGGTATTACGTCGCGCTGAAGTCATAAATGCGATATCAGACATCTTCTATAACGCAGAGTACAGAATTGATGTCTGCGGCAATTCTAGATTTCTACCATTAATCTTTTCCTTTGAATCAATTAGAATCGCAATATCGAATGTTAAAAATAGAGAATACACAAGGCAAAGGTATATCTTCGAAATTACACAGCAAAATATCAAGTATTGCAAGGATTTAATGGAAATTGCTGAGATACGTCACATGAATGAAATTGAAGCTAACCTTTTGCTCAACGAAAAGGAGTATTTAGGCTCTATAACTTTGAAGGAGCCACAACAAGCTATCTATACTAATGTAAGAGAAATTGTGGAACAACAGCAGAATATTTTTGAGGCTTTGTGGAATAGATCAATAAATGCAGAAAAGAAAATCAAAGAAATAGAAGAGGGGATAGTACATTATGAAACTAGAATAATTGATGATTCTCTTGAAATTGTTAAAGAGATCAGTCGTCTAACTGATAGCTCAACTGAATTATGTACTTGTTTGACAGCTGGAGGAATGCAATATAGCTACAACCATTTTTTTGAAATAGAGAAAAAGTTATTAGATAAACAGAAGAAAGGCGAGCACAAGGGTATTAGATACATAATTGACATAGATAAAGGGAATGTAAATTTAGCTAAAATACTTCTTGAAGCAGGTGTCGAAATAAGATACCTTAAAAATCTGCCACCAATGAGCTTTGGAGTTTCAGAAAAGGAAATCGCAGCAACCATAGAAAAGATGGAGGGCGGCGAAAATGTTCAAAGTCTATTACTTAGTAATGAACCTGCATATGTTAACCACTTTTGTCACATATTTGAAGAGTTATGGAAAAATGGAATTGATGCTAAAGATAGAATAAGAGATATCGAAGAAGGCGTTGAATCTGCTACTATTGAAATTATTCCAAGTCCTTCATATTCTATAAAACGAGCTTATGATTTAATAAATTCAGCACAGGATGAGGTGTTGAGAATATTTTCCTCAATCAATGCGTTCCATCGTCAAGCAAGATTAGGTATAATGCACTTATTCAAAGACGCAATAGAACGGGGTGTAAGAGTTAGAATGCTAATTCCTGCTGACCAAAAGGAGATAACACAAATAGTAAACGAAGTAAGTTTGGTGATGCCTCAGCTAGAGATTGGAAGCGTCGACAAGACTTTAGAAAGTACAGTTGGAATTCTAGTAGTTGACAGAAAAGAATCCCTAATTATCGAGACAAAGGATGATACAAAACATAATTCCTATGATGCAGCAGGATTAGCTTCGTACTCAAACAGCAAACCCATTGCTCTAGCATATGCTTCTATATTTGACACCCTTTGGAAACAGACAGAACTACATCAAAAATTGAGCAATATGTATGATCGGCTAAGAATTCAAAGCAAAACGCAAAAAGAGTTTATTGATGTAGCCGCTCATGAGCTAAGAACTCCTATCCAACCTATACTTGGCATAACTGGTATTCTTCTTAGTTCTAATAATAGCAGAGAAAAACGATCAGCAGCAAAACAAGATGAACTACTAGATATCATAATGAGAAATGCAAGAAGGTTGCAGAGACTTGCTGACGACATTTTAGATGTTACAAAAATCGAAAGCGAGTCACTCAACCTAAAGAAGGAGCATTTCAACGTAAATGATGTAATAACTAACACTGTAGACGATATAATAACAAATATTGCTAAGAATAGCCAACAACAAGGAGACCTTATAAAACTAGTGTATCAACCTCATGATCTCTTCATAGAAGCAGATAAATCAAGGATAACTCAAGTAATTTCGAATATCCTAGATAATGCAGTTAAATTTACCAAAGCAAATCTCAACAAAGAAGAGGGAGTAGGAATTATTAATATTAACGCTGAGAAGGCTGATGGTCAGGCTATTGTCAGTATAAAGGATACTGGTATAGGTGTAGATCCTGAGATAAAGTCAAGGTTATTTGAAAAGTTTGCATCTAAATCTTTTCAAGGAACTGGATTAGGATTGTATATTTGCAAAAGAATTGTACAAGCCCATGGTGGCAAGATATGGGCTCATAATAATACTGATGGTAAGGGCGCAACATTTTCATTCAGCTTGCCACTATTAATGTCTTCATAGTTTATATTCTTCTGGGTTTCTTTCTATATTTTGTCCGCCAACACGAAAGCCTTTGGGCATAGATGTAACACTAAAACCTCCATTCCACTCTGATTTTACATAAAAGGTTGCCATTTCTGGTGATTTTGCATGGCATCATATACTCTATTTAGTGTCTGTGTATTTACTCCATTAAATGCGTCGCTTTTCCTGTTAGTACTCATTTTAATGGAAGTAGTAGAAGACGCTCTACTAAATAACAATTTTTGCGCTAGGAAGCAGTTTGGATAACATGATATTCTTTGTTTATCTTACCTATCGATATCGAGAAACTATCTCCTTTCTGAAAATCTCAGTTTGTTCTTCAAAATCACTTATCGGCCAGAAGCAATCTCTGTGAATCCTGTTGATATTAAAGTAAGAAAAGGATTGATTCCTTCTCCACCCAGTACAGAAAGTACAGAAAAAAATAAAGATACTCCACGCATATTAGGATGGGACGCTGCTGGAGAAGTAGTAGAAGCTGGTTCGGATTGCACACTTTTTAAGAAAGGGGACGCCGTTTATTACGCAGGATGCTCATAAAGTGACTTGAAAACACCTGCCTGATAAGCACCAAGTGCTCCACCTCCCTGTAATATTAATTAACTTTCTATGAGTTTGACAATATTTAGATATAGAGCACATACTATATCTAGGAGTCATAGCTGGGAGTGACATCATAGGGTTAATTGAAGACATAGGCAATCAAATACCAGATAAATCATGGCTGCTTTATATATTGGAATTATTCAATAACCAAACTCTTTTCCAAGAATGACATAATAACAATTGTACTTATAATATATATTATGATGCTAGACTGGAGCTCTCTATTCGGACAGCCTTCTGATCCATTGAAAGACACTTTTTTGCTTTATAAAAGAGTCACACAACAGTATGAAAATCCAGAGATCCTGAATAAAGTTAGATCGTTAATACCACAAGACATTGTTTTGAAAACAGCAACAAAAGAAGA
>JBKPMK010000605.1:0-2963 GCA_046732115.1 Thermoproteota archaeon | reverse complement strand
TTACTTGTTAGCTCCAGCAGCGCCTTGTTCATAGTCATTACCCGTTTCGGCAGCGCCAGCAGTTCCTTTTGTCATACCGCTTCGTCTAGCCTTTTCTGCAGCGTCTTGGCTATTTTTAGTCTGGCCTGGCTCAGAAATTTTTTCACTCATTTCTCTTTTTACAGCTGTTGGCTCATGCTCCTTTATTTTTGCAGGAGTCATTGGCTCTTTTTCTCTGTATTCAGTTAATGGGTCGTCCTTTCTGCCAATCTCTGTACCCGGACCACCTTCTTCGAATCTTCTAGACTGTTGGTTGGTTCTAGATTTAGTTGGAGTACTAGAAGATGATACACCTTCTTTAGCTTTGCTAGTTGTTTTATCTGCGGTGCCCTTTACTTTGTTTTTAGCACCTGTTAATTTTTGTTTAATTTTCTCTGCCACTTTACCCATATATCATCTTGTTATTCACTGTATTAATGGATGTAAGTATAAAGTTTATATAACTAATGTATATAACACTATTCATGTAATTCAGTATCGAATGTTGTAATTTTTCGAAGTTCCGACCTTTTATATACGGTATTAAAGTAATACCATCTACTAAAATATGAAATATGTACTATAATAATGTAAGCTAGAATATCGTGTAATTGCAAAATGATTTAGCCAATATTTGGTCAACCAAGTCCCTTTTGATTGAATTACCTAAACTTAGCTCCAACTAGGTTACTCTGATTGATAGCAAAGCAGATAAAATATACACATATCTATTGGGTTGAGAATGAAAATTAAGTAGATATATACATACGTTCTTATCAAGAAGTAAATTTTATATCATAATAATCCTTGACCAAAATCATGCATCAACTACTTCTACATTGATCTGTTACCACCTGAATTGCGGTAAGATAAATCACAGCACTCTTGTTTTTGTCATATGTATTGCATTTTGTTTTAAACTAGTCTTCCTTATATTGTTTATAGGCATTTACCTATCAGATCACTAGCAGTGAGTAGACATATAAGCAATTACTAATAGTGATCTCACCTAAGTTGGATCACTAGCGGTGAGTGGGAATTGCAATATATCAACAAGTTTGCCATCGCATTTTTGTCTCTTTTTACCTCCGCACTTACAGTCATGAGTATTACTATAGTAGTAACAAGTACTTCTCATCCTCAGTTCATTTTATTTTCGTGTCATTTGAGTTATATTCATATATTGAAATCTTATCATCTTTATTCTCAGTTAGTTCAAAACTGGCCAGGCTGATTTTATTAGGAGCATCGTAAATTTTCTGAATTTGTTTAGCTGCAAGATCATTTCTTGACATAGCCATAATGAGGCCAGGATCAACTATCAACAGTACTCTTTCAGTTTTATAAGGTGTTTTATCATAGTATATCTTATAGTCATGATTTAGATGAAATATATACTGTGGTATCCATAGATAAAACGCATCACCTATTACGCTAACTTTATTATAGTTATTATAAAGATCCCTCTGTTTAATATTCTCTAAATACTGTACAACAAATGCTGCTGCTTTGAAGTAAGCGAAATTAACATTTGTTGTTATCAACATAGTAGTACTGAATAATCCTAAAATGCATATTACCGAAGTTATGATAAATGGAAATGGGATTTTCTGAATTTCTTTTTTGTTTATTTTGGTTGATAGCCATTCAATCAATACTGCAGCCGCAATGCAAAAAGATGGAATTAATGGAATTAGATGATATGAGGACACATACCCTATAAAGTAGAGGAAAATAATCAATGGAAAAGCCCACAGGAAAGGTACGAAATTCTTTTTTATGGTCGCGAAAATTATGCCCGCTATACCAATTACTAACAAAATCGGATCATTTTTAAAAAAGACGTAGATAGAATTGAATAATGGCTGACTTTCTCTATGAGTCTGCCATAAAATACCATCTGTGAAGAAATTTAACGTACCAGTCAATATACTGTATGCTGGCCAAATTAAAGGTATTAATATTACAGGAATGAACCATAGCCAAAGTAACCTTATGGTATATCTATTATGATATTGTCTACAAATAATAAAGAGCACTACTGGAATCATTGCGAATGCTGGGATTTTTGTAAATATTGCAAATCCCATAAAAATACCTGATGACAGTATTGTTAAATTGCGCATTTTGTTTTCATTCTTATGGTTATTTTTGTAATTTCGTGCAGATATTGCAAATAATATTGACAATAACACTAAAGTAAGCTCTATACTGTCAAGCAATATCCATCGTAACATGAATGTAGACGGCATTACTGCAAAAAAAACAGATGATATTAGCGCAACCCTTCTATTATAACAACGTTCACATATCCTATAGATAAGAAAAGTATCAACAACAGCAAGTATTCCCATTAAAATGCGCGGAAAAAAATAAAGCATTTCAACCATATGTTGTAGGTCACCACCAGCTGCAGTAACGAATAGGCGAGGATAACCTATAATCTGAAATACTGCGGATAAAAATAATTGTCCAAAATATGGATGGTCATAAAATGTTGATTCTTCTTGTGGGCCTTGATAATTTAGCATATGCATTGCTCTTCGCATGTAGATACCTTCATCAAAGTATAGAGTAGGGAATCCTGTAGGGTTCCAAAAATGAGTAAAGGCAGACAACATTAGAGGTATACACAAAAATAATATGCCTATGCTACGTTTACTTTGAATAATCAATTATTGTATATAATTCCGATTAATTACTAATATAATAAAAATGATGATGAGTAAGAGGACATGATTTCATGTATCAAGGAAATGAACTCTTTAATTATAATAAGAAAGCAGGCTATATCTTCATAATATGGTTGACTAAACTAACTTATAACTCGTCTGGATTAATGTAGTCTTCTGTGGATTTACCAAATGAAAACGTGAAGGCATTATTGCGTCTGAATCAATAAATTATGGGAAAGGATAAGATTGTAAATTAAATATGCGTGTTTT
>JBKPMK010000604.1:0-12394 GCA_046732115.1 Thermoproteota archaeon | reverse complement strand
TTCAAGGCAAAATTAAGAAAACAAAAAGAGATACAGGAAGCAAAAAATAAAAAAAATCTTATGTTATCTATACAATCTTAATAAAGAAGAGATCTATCACTACCATTACTCAAAATTAGTACAATGAGGTCTTTGTACATTTGGGAGAACCATTGAATCTTAACTATGATATATCAAAATTTATTAATTATATATTTCTGCAAATATGAGGCGGATATACATCTTTCTTGAGTTCACCTATTTTATTATATTCTTTATGTCACTAACCAACCATAAAGTAGCAGTTAATGACCGTTGCAAAGATGCCTTGATATCGAATAACTACAAAAATATCAGAAGACTTCATACTTATTTTAGCTAAGATTGTGTGTATGTGTTTTAAGGTATACTCTTAAAGTCGATTTAATGTCATCCATCCCGAACTTGGGTACCATGATAAACTAAGCATAATCCAGGTTAACAGAGGAGATGTAAATATTGTATCATAATTTACAGCTAATTAAAAGCACATGAAGAGCGTATGCTTAATCGGGAAAACGCTTATAATGCTAATGTCTGCTAATCAGGAAGGAAATATTGGAAATTAAAGAAGGCCTGACGTTTGATGATGTACTTCTTATCCCTAAACGATCTCCTATAATTTCCAGATCTCAGACTAATTTAAAAACAAAACTTTCCCGCAATATTACGATCAATATGCCACTTGTAAGTGCAAATATGGATACGGTTACTGAATCTGGCATGGCTATCGCTTTAGCAAGAGAGGGAGGTATTGGCATTATTCACAGATTTATGACCATTGAAGATCAAGTAGATGAAGTTCTGAAAGTGAAACGTTCTGAATCTGTCATCATAGAACAGCCATATACTATCAAACCGGATATGAGCGTTCAAGATGCAGAGAATCTGATGCTTCAATATGGGGTTTCAGGTCTATTAGTTGAAGAGAATGATAAAAGGCTTGCAGGCATCATCACTCTAAGAGATATCACTTTTGAAACAAATCATAACAGCAAAATCTCAGATCTTATGAGCAAAAACGTGATTACTGCCAAGGAAGGAACCACAATAGAACAAGCCAAGGAGATTCTACATAATCATAGGATAGAAAAATTACCTGTAGTTGACAACAATAATAGAATAGTTGGACTCATTACTAGTAAAGACATTTTAAAAATGGATCAATATCCGTATGCTTCAAAAGATAAGAAGGGAAGATTGCTTGTTGGAGCCGCAGTAGGAGTGAAAGGTGATTATCTAGAACGTACAGAAGCACTACTGGATGCAGGCTCAGATACCATAGTAGTGGACATTGCCCATGGCCATAGTGAGAACGCAATAAATACGGTACATATGATCAAAAAAGTGTTTCCTAACTGCGAGCTCATTGCGGGAAATGTTGCGACAAGGGAAGGTACAAACGATCTTATTAAAGCAGGAGTAGATGCTGTAAAGGTTGGCGTAGGATCAGGCTCAATTTGCATTACTCGGGTAATCACAGGATCTGGTGTTCCCCAGCTAACCGCGATTATCGAGAGTGTTAATGTTGCAAAAGAGCACGAGGTCCCTGTAATCTCCGATGGAGGCGTTAGAACCTCCGGAGATGCTACAAAAGCACTTGCAGCAGGTTCATCATCTGTAATGATTGGCAGCCTGTTTGGTGGAACTGATGAAAGTCCTGGAAAGACCATGATCAAGAATGGGAAAAAATTTAAAATGTATCGAGGGATGGCATCGTTCTATGCCTCTCTTGGCAGAAGATATAGAGAAAGAGGTCCACAAGTGGTAGATTCTTATGACGACCTAAATGACTACGTTCCAGAAGGCGTTGAAGCAATGGTTCCTTATAAGGGCAGCGTAGTTGAAATCATCAGACAATTGGTTGGTGGTTTAAGATCCGGATTAAGCTATTGTGGCGCAAAAACAATTCTAGAAATGCACAAGAACGCAGAATTTATCAAAATAACTTCAGCAGGATATATGGAGAGCCAACCTCACGATGTAGATGTTATATAGCAGAGAACTTATAACTGCCATTGTATATTTCTATATGATAATAGACTTGATATTTATAAACAGGTTTTAAATAATGATTATTAATTATTAATTATGAAGGGGTATGAATGATTATCTGTGGTATCTTTGGACAGGCATATACTATGGCAATTTTGGGTTCACTACAAAAATAACTACTTGTAAACAGCATTGACATTATCTTGCATAACACCTGTAGAGATATGCTATAGATGTTATAAGCAGGTTTTAAATAATACGATATCAGCTATGCCATTTACAGTCTATTAACTGGCAGACATAGTCATAAATTGACCTCCAAAGGTTGATTCAGAATTACGAAGCAAAGATGATAGTATATCTGATTTACCAGAATAATTGACTTTTAAAGTAGTCGTTGCGGTGATGATATCTCGGTTGGATCAATCAGAGATTCAGCCTACTTACACCAAAATACATCAGTCGTAATAAACCTTATAATTTAGCAATAAAAAATTGAAGATATCTATGACTCGGATCACCAAGTTTCCTCCTGGCCCTATATACAAAATGCCAGGCAATTGCTCAGACAGTTTATTCATGATCCTATCAATACATTGTCGAATATATCTCTAGAATACGGTGATATATCTTACTTCAAGTTGGGACGCGAACTCGTCTATTTGATTAACAATCCTGATTATATAGAAAAAGTGCTCATATATGATCATCACAATTTTAAAAAGGGCAAGAGATTACAGACCGCAAAAGCTGTTTTAGGAGAAGGATTAGTCACAAGCGATGGTGATTTACATAATCGCCAAAGGCGATTAATACAGCCAATATTTCATCTCAAACAAATTATCGTATATAGTAACACTATGACTGATTATGCTACTCGTATGCGTGATAGATGGAAGGATGGAGAGATTATGGATATCTCAGAAGAAATGATGCGACTAACACTTGGTATAATATGTAAATCGGTGCTCAATTATGATATAGAATCAGAGGCTCAAGAGGTTGGTAAGGCATTAACTACTGTCAGAAAATATTCTAAGCGACTCCAGAGTCCAATAGGTCATGTACTTGATAAGATTCCTGTTCTGCCTGCTGTAAGGGGAGCTCGGAAAGCCAAAAAAAGAATTAGACTCGCTAGTGTATCAATTGATAGCAGATAGGAGAAGAAGCGAACAGGGTTCTAATAATATTGGCAAGAGTCATGATGAGGATTTGCTCTCCAGATTAATGGAGGCCCAGGATTCGGATAGCCCCATTAATAACCAAGAAAAAATGTCTGATAGACAAGTGAGAGATGAAGTTATGACCATTTTCATTGCTGGTCATGAAACTACATCAAACGCACTAACTTGGACATTTTATCTGCTCTCCCAAAATCAAGATATCGAGACAAAGTTGCATAATGAAATAGATTCTGTTCTTGGACATAGTAGCGGTAATAATATTGGAAGAACCCCTACTGCAGATGATATTCCAAAGTTGCAGTATACTGAAAAAGTACTCAGAGAATCAATGAGACTTTATCCTCCTGTCTGGACAATAGGTCGTCGTGTTGAAAATGACTATTCTGTTGGTGAATATACCATACCTGCTGGCTCCTCAATTCTAATGAGCCAGTATGTTATGCATCATAATCCAAGGTATTATAAGGAACCATACCAGTTCAATCCAGATAGATGGACTGAGGAATTTAAAAGTCGTTTGCCACGATTTTGTTATTTTCCATTTGGAGGAGGAATAAGAGGCTGCATTGGAGAGCCGTTTGCATGGATAGAAGGTATACTCATTATTGCTACTATTGCTCAAAAATGGAGTATGTGTCTGCTTCCAAGCCATCGAATCAAGTTGGATCCAGCAATTACATTGCGACCAAAACATGGTATGAAAATGAAGCTAATACAAAGAACAGAATGATAAATTGAGTTCACTCTGTAGGCCTCTCATTATCATTGTTGTTTTAATCCTGCACATATATACATATCTATAATCTTATAAATATATATGTGAGTTATTTATAGTTCAATATTTACTTGTTTATATCACATTATATCTTAATCTAATGATAGATTATCTAAATTGTATCTATTGACCTTTAGAAGAAAAGACACAACATTTGAATCTGAGAGTAGCTAACCCTCCGATGAAGGAGCCACTGACGGTGCTAAAGATCCAGATGGTGTTTCTGTATCTGCGGATGTCGTGTTTGATGGATGTGGCTTTACAGTTAGTGGAATACCGCATATTCTTGATTCCGTTGTATTAACAGGATTCAGTCTTGATGATGGATTATTAGGATCACATATTGCTGTTTTTTGCTCTGGTGTCAATGATAATGATGATGATGTGGTATTTGATTGACCTTGAGCTACGCCAAACGTCCTAAAATCAGTTAATGTTAATACTGTACTTGCAGTAAAGATGACTATTATAGCTATAAGGCATAGGGATGGTCCTTTTTTTGACATAATTTATTGAAGAAGAAAATGGAGATATATAAAAGCACTCATTTGAAGAATTTTCTATATCTATAGTTAATAGAACAGATAAAAGCAATCTTGACCAAATATGTAAGAACATAGATACTAATGACTAAGAAAAAGGATTTAGTAACACAAGAAGAAATAGATCTATTCCTAAAGCGTGTGTATGATAATAAGACTATCAAGCCAAATCTAGAACACATTTTAAAGCTTTTACAAGAGGTACAAATTATCTTGGACGAAGGATTGTTTGAAGATTCTATAGATGGTACAAGAATACGTGTTAAGTTTAATATGGATATAAGTAGAAGGAGAAGAGGGGAAGAAGAACAAAGAGAGAATGCTGTTAGATTTCAATATATCAAAGAAATCCGTATCGATTATAGCAACGTGCCTGTAAGTTTTAGAGAAAATGCCAATATCGCTACTCCCCCCCATATATCAAACAATGATATTAATGAAGACTACGTGATAACAGAATCATATGACATTTTGGAAGAGGCTAGTCCTACTTTGTATGAAATTCTCGGACTTTTAAAAAGGATCTACTTTATGCCAGAAGATTTTTCTAACAGATTGACTATTGAACGTATTCATAAACTAAGAAATATGTTTAGCAAGGATGAGATACTCGGTTTTCCATCCGCAAGTCTTGACAATAAAGCCGGCCTAATTCCTATTTGAAAGAGTGGAGAAGATTAGTATAACGTCCCTATACCAGAAGTGTAGCAATACAATTCTTGTACTTGAATTTTTAAAGGAATCTGAAATAACTATGAGTATTATTCCAGGTAATGCGAATAGCTTCCACTAAATATTTCTATTTCATGACCCTTATTCCTTTACGTCAGTAGATGCCATAAATGTATGTCAGATAAAATTGTTAAAGCATTATTGAGATATCTTCATCTATCAAAAGTGAATTAAAATTTCAGTTAATGATACCTGCAAATTTAAAGAATGTTATAATAACGTTAGTCCCCATTACGAAATGCTAGTGAGACATATATAATGTCAAATCTGCAGAAATTTAATCCGAATTAATCGGAAACAGGAATAGGCTTGGTCATATTTTCAAATTTGTCAAATAAAGCATACGCAAACCGGTGATTAAGAAACAAAACGAATAGACCATCTCTCATCAGATTCTCAATTGCAACACTAATTTCTTCATTTTTGACAATGTAAAAATAAGATAAGGCATCGGTTACAAGCATCGCATTAGTTAATTCATAATTATCTAAAATGGTAAATACAAATGATTCTATATATCCAAGAAAACCTAGATCATAGTGTTTGATTTTGGATTTGAAAATACTTACTATGATCTCTTTATCTTCATATCTTTCTGTTCTAGATGCCACTACTGGTGATGAAAAAGTCCTCCTTCCTTCATTAAACACCTTATTATGTTCAATATTGAAATACCCATTTAGTCTGAAGAATTCTTCAGTTCCTTTTAATAGCTGTTCATCAGTCAACCACGCAGTATCGTTTCTATTTTCATTCATCCTTGCAATAAAAGATCTAGCGCTTACCATTCGTGTATTGGGCAACTATTAACTCTTACTTGTTCTATATCTGTTCATGATAATAAATCCTTACGTCTACATATTGTATGAATCGGTTTTCCAAAGCCAAAGTTGAGACCGAGGACTTAAATAAATATACAAAACGTTTCCGTGACATGAATTAATCATTTCCTAACCTCGGGGCCACAATGTTAATCATATCTTTCATCCTCTTCTAGGTCTAGCGTATACATATGCTGTGTCAATCTGCTGATCATTAGTCCAAAGCGTTGGCAGAGTGAGGCATTCTATTACGTCAAGATGAAAGTGCTCTATAATTTTACCCCAACCCCACTTTGTCTTATCTCTTGTATATTCCTTCATAACATGGCTTCCCATAAAATTAAACCCTGCAGTATATTTTAATTGTGCAATTTTACTTATCTTGGTAAGTATGCTAGTTGCAAGTATTTCACCTGATTCAGGTAAACCTGAGATAAAAAATATTGGTCGTGACAGACCTATTGAATTATACTCTATGTTTGTCGCATCTCCATTTACTATGTCATATTGAAGATTGGTTGAATTTGAGATCCTGTGTTGTAGATCCACAAGAGCACTATCGATCTCTATTCCTATTGACTTCATGCCTAGCAATTTACTACAATAAGCTATTCTGCCATCTCCTGAGCCAATGTCTACAGCTTCTTTAAATCCTAATCTTTTAGCGTACAATGACAATGCATAGGCAGATAATATCCAGGTCGGATAGAACGGTTGATAATTTGCATCATATTTCTTACTGCTCAGCCAATAATCATTGATATCGCCTTCATGAGTTCTACAGGGAACGCCAAGTAAGTTTATGTCAGTCGATCTATAATAGATCGAATTCATTTCTGCAAATTCATTTAGCCGGGATAATATCCTGTTCTCGATTGGTAATATGTGAGAATACGATAATGGGATGATCTCGTATACAACACTTCTTGGTTTGTGGATTTTTATGAACTCATTTTTTAGCTTTACGATAGATCGTGAAACTAAATCTCCATGTTGATCCATATATTGTTCTACCATTGATGACGTTTAGAGTTGGCTCTAAAACGTACATTCTGCACTGGGCCTAAGCCCTCGTCTGTAAGTTTTATGATTGCAGTTTTTGCAAACGTAAATTCTTTTACGTTTGTATGTATAAAGAGTATCGGGTTCTTCAATCATTTTGTGCGTTGTCTTTGTCATACATCTGTCACAGAAGCGTATTTCAGAGTCCAATATTGATACATTTCTATGTAGTTTCTATTTATCAACTTAATGCTGATCTGATAATGAACCTCTTGTGCGTGTAATTCCATTAACTAGACTAGTGACAAGTTTTGATCAGCAATATACATTATGTAATATATATGTATATATGTATACATACATATTAAATACATTAATTACTAATTAGTTCCAATATTTGTTATTGCTTTTATCACAGCAAGACTTCGCAGCAACTGTAGCACTAGCTGGTATAGTTATAGTCCATGCATAAACTATGCGTTTTCCGGTTCCCCATCTAACTGCAGAAAATCTCTTAGCCGCACCTACGCCCGTGATGGCACCAGAAATTGCATGAGTAGTACTTACCGGAATTCCAAACAAAGCCATTGATGTTAATACAGCTCCACCTCCTATTTCAGCACAAAACCCCTTGGTAGGGAGTTAGATCGGTTAATCGAAAAGCCATAGTTTTTACTATTCTCCATCCATCGAAAAATGTCCCCAAAGCTATTGCAGTTGCAGCATCAACTATTACTGGCATCGGTATAGCAAAAGATTTGGATTGCAATATTCCTCCTGCAATCAATAATGCTGTAATAATACCCATTGTTTTTTGTCCATCGTTAGCTCCGTGGATAAGAGAAAAAAAATGCAGATGAAGCTATTTGTAATTTGCTAAATATAGATGTTGGAAATCTTTACTTGTATACGTCGATTTTAGTTTTGATAGCTGGCGAAGAGGGTTACTCTATTTCTTACCGCTTAGTTGACAACTTAAATAGTAAACGATATTGATGGAGGAGGAGGAAGAAGAAGATAACATAAAAGTGTTAACTAAACGCCATATAAATGGGTGGTAGGTGCTACAGACGTCAACTATCCTGTTATTATTCTTATGATGATAAGAGACAAAGCTGCTATGGCTGCTGCCGCTGGGATTGTTATAGTCCATGCATAAACTATGCGTCTTCCAAGTCCCCATCTGACAGCAGAAAATCTCTTAGTCGCACCTGCACCCATTATCGCACCAGATATAGAATGCGTAGTACTCACAGGGATGCCGAACCAAGCCATTGCTGTCAATATTACTCCGCCACCAGTCTCTGCACAAAATCCTTGATATGGTCTTAAGTTAGTCAACTTAAAGGCCATAGTTTTTACAATTCTCCAACCACCAAAGAAAGTACCTAATGCGATAGCTGTAGCTGAAATGAGTATAACTGGAATAGGAACGGCAAAAGATTTTGAGTCCAAAAAACCTCCTGCTATCAATAGTGCTGTTATTACTCCCATAGTCTTCTGGCCGTCATTGGAACCATGTGTAAGTGAATAAAATGTAGATGATAGTATCTGCAGCCTACCAAAAACTCTATTTATTTTCATTGGATGTTTATTTCTTAGAAAATACAACAATATCATTGAAAATCCATAAGCTGCGATAAAACCAAGTATAGGCGATACAACCATAAATATCAGAACCTTTTCTACGCCGGACTGCACTATTGCGTTTATTCCACCTGCTATTAATGCAGACCCAATTAATCCACCAATCAATGCATGACTGCTTGAAGAAGGAAGTCCAAAATACCAAGTAATTATATCCCAAATAATGGCTCCAATTAATCCTGCAAGAATTATATCAACACTGGAAAATTCTGGTTGAATTATACCTTTGCCAACTGTCGCTGCTACGGCTGTTCCAAAAATAAATGGGCCGGCCATGTTTCCTAACGCTGCTATACCAACAGCATGTATTGGCCGCAGGACTCTCGTTCCTATTATGGTTGCTATAGAATTGGCAGAGTCATGAAAACCATTTATAAAATCAAAAGCTAGAGCAACAGCTATTGTTCCATATACGATGACGGCTAATTCTGTGGTCAAGTGGATTATTAGCTGACATGTGAATGGTATAATTTAATGTTACACGTGTTTTAAAATGCTTGAGTAAGAGATGCAGCTATCGTCAGCCTGATAGCAATGATCCTAATGAGGAGATGATGTCTTTAGCTACGTACTCAAACAGAGAATCGGTCATATTGACTTATATCTCCATTTTTGAAACATTGTGGACCCAAACTGAGTTGACACAAAGTAACAAATGAGTAGAATCTAAAATGCAGTTAGCTTTATCATTTTGCTCCTTTCAATATAATGTGTATGTGTCTAAGCAACTAGATGATATCTGAGTGGGTATATGTCAATGCATCTTTATTTGCAGCGGGCTTCTCATGGTGAATCTTGGTACTAGAAACACCAATATGCAAAACCTTGTAACATCAACTATTACTCCTATTATTATCTGTATTGTTACAAGATGGTCCCTAATAGACACAATTTCTTTGAGTATGTTGAACACAAAGGTAGATAATCCAAGTCTTCTCTTGAAACATCTGATTCTTCTAAGTGACAAAGCTATAACAAAAGAAGCAATAGCAAAAGTTGTCGCTAGTATTATAACTTGATTTCTTATATGTGCATTAAGAAATGTTGAAGCTGTGACAACTGGAGATTCTATATTTGATTTAATGGTACTTCCTTGATCGTAGGAAGCAGTAACAACGTAATTTGGAGCACAGGCCTGTACTGAAGCTGCTGCTGACGCGAGAGTAGGAGATGTGTAATTATTAATGCATCTTCCAACAGTATCTATAGCAACAGCAGAACCACTAGAAAGCCTCTTTAGCTCTATTACCAATGTGCTATTAAGTTGTGAAAACGTGATATTTTCGCTTTGAAATGAGGTTCTATAGCTCGTAATATTATAATTAGGATAAGATATGCTTAATCTTAGATGAGTAGCAGATGACCTGCCATCATTTATGGCTACATTGTGGAATTTTATTTGATTATCGTTGTCGCTTTTGTTACTATTACTATTTATGCTATTATCATCATATTGTTGCACATCTAGAAATACATGGGGCTGGTTGATATCAGCAACAAGATTATTGAAAACAAATAGAGTTAGGCCACTTCCTATAAGAGTAGGAATAATTTGAAATATAGAAGGTCTCCAATCAGCCAATATCTGTGCGATTGCTGAGTGCTAAATTTAATATTTTCTAAATACCATAAAGATACACTTTAATTTGTATTTAGAGTTGCGGTGATGATAGCTTAGTTGGATTAATCAGAGATTCAACCTCCAGTAAAGTTTGCTTTATCGATAGTTGATTAGGCTCCAGTCTACAGAGGACTTTGATAGCATCCATTTGAACCAGTTGTCTGCCGTTGCATACTACTAGATGTACCATTTAATACTCATAGCAGCAAGAAATCAAAAGAAAGAGCTGTTGTTACTATATCATAGACGAGAATTTGAAGTTCTATCATTATATTGTACCACAATCATCCATTACCGTATTTCAGTGCTATATCCTCTACAACATCAGCAACATCGGCGCAACGATCAAGCGCACCCTCGAGAGTCTCATAAACTTCTTTTAGCTTTATTATTTCAATAGGATTATTATTTGTTTTAAATAATTCTGCTATTGCAGTACGATAGATTGTATCCGCTTTGTGTTCATAGTTTACTATGTTCTTAGAATGATCAATTAAGTTACTAGCGCTTTTTAAGGTTCTTATTCGTGTTATTAATAGCTGAACTTCTTGCGAAGCAGAAAGTAAGATTTTTGACAGTTCTATCATGTATGGGGTAGGTGCCTCTATAGAAAACAGTACAAATCTATTAGCAACTCCTTCAGTAGCATCTAAGACTTCATCAATAGCACTTGTTAGTTTAGATATGTCTTCTGGATCTAGGGGGGTTACAAATGTTTTATCTAGAATCGTAAATAATCTATGTGTAATTTGATCCCCTTTATGTTCAAGGTCCTTTATTATCTCATATTTAGATTCACCATCCATCTTATAGCTTGACATAAATTCAACTAAATATGAGGTTGCCTTTACTAAATTTGCAGCCTGCTCTTCTAATACGTCTATGATCTCCTTATCATTGGAACGTATCCATGATAGAAAACCTCTGCTCACTCTTCAATGGTAGTTTTACTAGGCTAATATGTATATCTATGAAATAGAATTTGTTATAAATGAATATATACAAAAGGTTTGTTGCATACCATTAACTTATAAGGGCACAGGGATTGATTGAAATAGTATAAAGCATGTCAAGACAAGATGTAGATTCGCCTCCGTATGGAGCGTTGCAATACTATCAAATTCATTATATTATTACGGACACTGTATTTCCAAATCCTGAGTCACTTTTGGCAAAGTGCAAACCTGTTAACAAGGGGCATTTTGGAAACAAAAAAGTAGTTGATGTAAAGTGGTGGGGTGGAAGATTAGCTGAAATCCTGCAAGCAGATACAGAGCTAAAAGAAATCCTAAAAGATGTCCTATACAAGGAAGGTGAAATTAGAATTGATCCTCTTGACGATCATGTTCGTATTTATGGCAAGTGGAAACACGAAGATGATCTTGAATTTAACCCTAAAATGTTTGATGCAGTAGATAGGATAGCTTCACATATACAAAAGTTAAAGGGATAATGATGTCAGTTAAATAAAAATAAATAATTCAAATATATAATGATAATAGATGTAAGCAAATATGGTATTCGTCTTATCCTTTTGAATTGTGTCTTTTAATATTGTCATCATTAGTAATTGTTATTGCATAATACGCACCAAATACGTCTATGAGTATTGCAGTCGCCTTAGTGGAACCACAATATGAAACAAATGTGGGATATGTAGCAAGGATAATGAAAAACTTTGGCTACAATCAGTTATATGTTATTAATCCTAGTTTTGACAATGAAAAGGCGGCCATATTTGCCACTCATGGCAAAGACATTTTAGCGTCTCGTAAAATAAGCACGTTAGATGAGTTAAGGAGGAAGTTTGATGTATTAGTTGGCACGACTGCTCTTCCTGCTTATAGCAGGTTAAATATTTTCAGAAATTCTATCACTGTGGTACGGTTATCTGAAATAATAAAAGATGTAGGGGTTGAAAAGGATTTCTGCATTGTACTTGGAAGAGAATCTTCTGGTTTGAATAACAGAGAATGTGAAATGTGCGATTTAATTGTCACTATTGATACCAAAACTGATTACAAAACGATGAATATATCTCATGCACTTGCAATATT
>JBKPMK010000603.1:0-5868 GCA_046732115.1 Thermoproteota archaeon | reverse complement strand
TTACCCCCCATAATTCTTTGACTTTTCCATCTTCCTTCTTCATGAAAAAACTATCATATTTTAGTGCATCTTTAAAACTTTGTTTAATAAAGTCAACTAAACAAGCGTTGTTGATAAACTGTAAATATGAAGGAAGATCCTAGTAACCATAGATGTGCAAACAGGCGATGCGATTACATTTGATAGCTATTCCGATAAAGCAGAATACCATGGAGATACAAACTGTTTCATTCCATGTATGAATGGCATAGAACTTGAACACGTACTGGCAAGTGGAACATTCCCGGACTTCTTTGACTATCCAGAATTCGAAGTTAAAACCCAGAGTTCCAAAAAGGGTCGGCAGGGTCTATTGTAGTATATGATTTAGATTTACATAATACTGAAAAATACCATAGAGCTTGGCAAGAGATTAGGCTTGCAGAAGCTTCAGAAATACACAGCAAATGGTTAAACACAAGAGCAAATGATTATAGTCAGGAAGTAAGACAGATGTTAGTATAGGGAACAAAAATATCTGCAGTCGATTATATCTCTGCTGTAATCGACTTTTTAACTCTAAATAGAAACAAACCTGACAACCGCAAGAAGAAAATCACTTTTTTTGACTTCTGAGATACAAACCTAATAGCATCATCAACTACTGTAGCATTAGTAAGTAAATCAAGCTTCATCGAATAGCACTCTTTTGCCAATGATAATGCCTGTATCTTTTCTCTCTTGTCATCTGTATTATGTGCTGTATTCCATGCTTCTTTTGTTATTGCTGTCAAACCAACCAGACATTTCTCGTACTCCTCTGGTAATGTTTCGCTAATGTATCGTTTGATGTTGGATTTAGCTTGCTGTCTTAGAAAATATACGTCTCTGCTGATAATAGATAGATCAACTTGTAACATCTTTGCAATATCGGATTGATTATCGCCTTTACTGAGCAGCTCTAAGACTTTAGTTCTACGCCACTCCACTTGCATTTTCGTGCTCATTTATTGCATTTCTCCACGCTTGCTTTGTTGGATACTTGCATTTTCCACGCTCAAGTGAATCGCTACTGCTACTACTATGAACAATGCTACATTACTATATTGACAAGTTAGCTTTATGTATTTCAATAGACGATAATGTGTGTTTTCTTTTTGCTGTTGTGAGACTAGCTTTTGTAAGTCTTTGAATACTACCACTTTAGATGAGTATGATTAGCTCACAGTCACCTTTATCTTTTTTTAACTCTTACCTATTGATGTGAAATAATGTTACCATTTTTGTTATCAATCATATAAGAAGTCATACATAAGAAGTAACACCAGATTGAATGACCCAATTTGGATTACCACCATTACTGCAGAGATGACTGTCCGAACACACAAAGAAAGACTATAAATCTTGATTTGACTACTCGACTAGTACTTCCTTTCACATTTAGATACCCATCATCAACTGTTGAATTATGTGATGATGAATTGTTTGTCTCTTCTTGTTCTATTATATCGCCTGGTTCGGGTGATATTTGGTGCTGTATGCTAGAGTTTTTTGTTGTTGTTTATCGAATACTATGATAATGTCTTTGATGCATATGCGACGTTGTTGCTCATTTTAAATATTATATCAACCAGTAGGAATGTACAATGGTTCCTAAAGCTGATGAGAAGAGTGTCAAGTCCATGTTATTAGACAGAAAAACTGTTTTCCTATTCCTTCAGCTATTTCTGACAGTTTTGGTTTTGCTCGGAGCTGGGTTAGCACCTATAGGATCTTTGGCTCAATCAATTCCAAATAATAACGGTAGCACGCACCTCCAGCGTGCGTTGCCCAACGCCGCTACATCTTCTCCTTCCAGAACCGACCCTACAGGATTTCCGCCGCCAATATCCCCTGAATTGTCTGCAGCTCAAAAAAGTGCATCAACAAACAAAACATGCGCACTTACTCCATCGCTGATTGAATATGAAGGTACTCCGCAGCAAACAGAAGGTCCATACTTTGTTGACAATATGCCTAACCGATCTGATATAAGATCAGATCCTTCTGATGGGTCGGTACAACAAGGCATTCCATTGGATCTTATAATCCATGTTTATGGTTTGAATAAGAATGGTTCATGTGTTCCTCTTAAAGGAGTCAAAGTAGATATCTGGCATGCAAATTCGCAGGGTATCTATTCTGATATTGCTGACCAAGGTACCACAGGAAAGAAATTCCTCAGAGGATATCAACTGACAGATAATAATGGTACAGCTAGATTTACAACAATATATCCAGGTTGGTATCAAGGCAGAGCCATTCATATACATGACAAGGTTCGTACATTTAACGGATCAGAGAAAACTTTAGAATGGACGTCACAGCTTTACTTTGACAATTCTATTAATGAACAAGCCCATAAGCAACCACCATACAGCAAACATGGACTTCCTGATATGACTAACGAACAAGATGGCATTTATGCAGGACCATCAACTGATGGCCTAATTCAGAGCAATACTGGAAAGCATTTAATGGTCAATCTAACTAAAGGAGAAGGACAGTCATATATTGGTATATTCAATATTGTATTAAATGCTACTCAACAAAAGGCGTAGCTCAAACTAGAGATTAGACCAACGTCACTCTACTTGTCCAGGTTTAGTTTTTGTGCTAAGTTTAATTTTTGTTTTGCAGATATTATGCACTTTAATTTTATAGCTTTATCGAATATGATATTGCGTTAATGATGCTGCAGGATCTCTAAACCTTGTTTGAGGATTTGACCAACCGTGTGTTAACTCCTAGATCACACAAACCAAAATAAATGATTATGGATGTACTGATGTGTATAACATGTCATGAAGACGACTTGCCCTGTCTGCAAAGGTTCTGGTAAGTTGCCAGTCACACAACAACCAAAGGCGGAATCTCATGGCGAGGAGACAATTGGTGAGTGTCCTACCTGCCACGGTAATGGGGAAATAGACAAGTAAGAAAAATACCGTAGCTGCAGGTCAGGATCTCCTACAAATAAGCAGTTCGTACATCTTAAGCCTTGTCACTATCAAGTAATAAAATTAGCCTTTGAACTAGCAATATTATGCTATAAGATTATAGCTAGCTTCAGATATAGATATGAACCAACATATTGAATGACCCCTTCGAATTACCATCTTTGCAAGAAATAGAACAAATGGAAAGAATCTTAATTGTAGATGATGAACCTGATATCACTTTTTCTTTAAAATTTGTCTTGCAAGTAAATGGATTTGCTTCTGTAGATACATTCAATGATCCCGCAGAGGTAATTTCAAAATACAATAACCAGCCTAAAACAATGTATGATCTTTTGACATATTACATTGATGCATGCTTCCGAAATAGTAGTCCGATAGAAATCGAGTCTATTGCTATATAACATTTGGTATAGATGGTAACGGGGCGCATCCTTCCTTTTGTTGAAACGATACTTTTTTAATAGCAGAGCCTGTGAATTATGAAAGTTAGCACTGATTTTTACAAATCGTCTCGGAAGTGTCGGTTTAGACATATTGATTGATGTAATCATGTCTAAAGCTAGTATTATGCCTAGCTTGCTCTATCTAATTTCTACAAAGTGATAGAACCTGAGTGCTCTTCTTGTTTGTGTTCTTCAACATTCCATATCCAAAATGGTTTGCCTTGAAGTCTTCGAAATAGCAGGGATTGCTGTTGCGTTGCCTCTAAACTAACTCTTTTCTTTAGGTCTTTGAAGGTCACTTACAGTTATAGTATGATAGCGACTAATCTTTAGCTTTTACCAGCTATCTGTCTATGCCCATTGAGACGGTTGATTAGTTGTTTGTTTAACATTGTTAAGCCAAAAACAAATATCACTTCTGTAGTGGCAAGCTGACAATCATCCATGCCCAGTAGTAAAAAAGATGTGATTTTGGCGATCATGCCATTCTTGCTCGTTATATTGACTTGTAGTTTAGTTCCTATGCCAGTTGCGTTTGCGGACATTAAGAAGGGGCCTGTTGGCTGCACACCGAACAAAAATCCGGGTAATGTAGCTAAGCCAGGCCTTATAACCTGTTGCCAGACGACTACAGATTCAGAAGGCATATCGATTACAAAATGTACTGTTTGTGATGATACACAGCCACCGAGCAACTGCACAAAGCCTTTTACACCGCGTGAAGGATCTGGGCCCTCAAACATTGGGACTGTACAGCCACCTTCTACTCCCCCACCATCTTCAAATGCCACCACTTCTCCCCCACCAGTATCACCGTCGCCAACTAAGCAACAAACAACACTAACAACAACATGTCCTGATGGTTCAATACTAGATGCTACCGGCAATTGTCCTACTTCCGTAACTCAACATCAAGGAACAACGCAATCTACACAGATACCACCGACTGGAGATAACAACATACCTGCTAAGCATCATAAGGGCAGTGGGACAACAACAGAACTACCATTAACTGGATGTAGCACACCATCATCTTCAAAACAGAAGCATTCTAAAGGTATAGATGTCTTGACGACGACGCCAATACAATTAATTATGCAGTACATTGAGACATTACCTGTCCACTAATGCATTAGAATACTTCGTTTGTAGTCGTAGTTGTTGTTAGGTCTTTAGTTTCCTCTTCCTGCTCTTCTTCTAGTTGATCTTGGTCTTCATCATAATCAGGTTCGTTTGATTCTTCTTTGTTACCTTCACTAGATGACTTTACGTTCTCATTGGATTTACTAGATACAAACCTAATAGCATCATCAACTACTGTTGCGTTAGTAAGCAAATCTATCTTCATTGAGTAGCACTCCTTTGCCAACGACAAGGCCTGTATCTTTTCTCGCTTGTCATGAGCCTGCTGCGATGTATTCCATGCCTCTTTCAATATTGCAGTCAGTCCAACCAGACATTTCTCGTACTCCTCTGGTAACCGCTCATCTATATACTGCTTGATGTTTTGCTTGGCCTGCTGCCTTAGATATGCTATATCTCTGTTAATGGTAGGCTGGCTTATTTGCAAAGTCTTGGATATCTCTGACTGATTGTAGCCTTGGCTTGCTAACTCCTGTACTTTGCTTCTACGCCATTCTATATTGGTATTCACTGATGTGCTCAAATTATTCATCATTCTCCTCGTGGAAATAACGGTTATTCATATTCACGCTTGCGACATGCTGCAAGTCCACATTATCTATGTCTATATCTATATTCATTCATTCATATCCTCATCCTAGACTGCTGCCCACTATGTTGGCTCGACTGGAAAGCTATGAATTGATGTATGGCTGAAATTAATTGTTGGTCGTTTGTAGTTGTAGTAAGCAATAAAACAGAACCGTTGTTTATTTGCCTTATATCGTATCTTTATTAGGTCCTTTCTTTCAGTCATAAATTTTGTACCTGGAACCTGCTGTGCATGAATAAAGAATGGTTTCGTAAAGTTACCTTGAGAAAAGTCCCTTTGAATATCCACAACATGGTTTCTAATTTGCTTTATTGTATCGCTATCACTACTATTTAGAGCAACTATCATAATCCTACCACCGGATGGAGTTGCAATAAAATGATGTATAATCTTGCTTTGATTAAAACCCATCGCCATATTTCCACGTTCAATCATACCTTTTTTCATAGCGATCATATCCGTATGCATCATAGTATTATCCATCATTATGATATTATCATTGTCCATCAACATCTTACTATTAGCGATATTATTATTGCTCACATTTGATCCAAAAGCTAGCGCCGTCCATGCTGCTGATAATACTGCTGCTACTATTAATGTAGATAAGCCTATTGTTGTTATAATTATTGCCTTTTTCATAGCATTATAAGGCATCGGTAAGAGACTCTAATTTAACTTTAAAATTTGTTATGTTATATTTTCTCCA
>JBKPMK010000602.1:0-5177 GCA_046732115.1 Thermoproteota archaeon | reverse complement strand
TTAAGGTTATGGAAGTGTTAATCGTAAAAAATGATATAGGTTATATCATAAGATATTCTTCTGAACCGGACAAGTATTATAGCTACTTGCCAACCATACAGAAAATGATAAATTCATTTAGGATAACAACAGATAAAAAATTATAGGAATATCAGTGAAAGACAAAGACGAATTGTTCGATATGAACGGCTATCCATGAATTACTATTGGCATATTCCATAAACACAAGAGGATACTTAGCTGGATCTTCTCTTGATCGATGGAGCATGGTCGATACGATTACTATAACTACACTTGCAATAAACGCAGTTGAGCCAATTCTGAGCGAAGATCGATTAATTTGAACTGTATTTTGCTGCAATTGCTGTAACTATTAATAAAGAAAAGTAGTGCCTGTAATAAAATGACTCATTTACAGGGAGCTAAGGTTTTAACTAAATAGTTTAAACATTCCTATTCTGTTATTCAACTCGATAGACAAGTATTTTTGATTCTCATCATCTACAACTCCAATCTTCTCTGCTCTAGCTAACAGATACTGGATAACCTTGCCATTACTATTGTTAGTAACTACAAGGCATTAACAATTGCATTAATTTTACAACTATCATGATGATTTTTATTTATGAATATGAGCATTCGAGTCATAATTTGAATATAATCTATAAGCTGTATATTCTATAATGCATACGTATACCAATTATGAAAGCGTTAGTCTACCATGGTCCAAGAAATGTCCAAATTGATGACTTGTTTGTCTGAGCAAGAATATGTATGCAGCTAATGTTACCGTGATATGCTTAGAATTCATAGTTTGAGAACTGAGGGGTATTGAGTAACAGCAGGAAAGTTATCCACTTTTTACCAGATTTCATGCGAATTCCAGCGACAACTTTGGTTATACAATGGCATTAACTCAATATTCTGGATTGATATCACTGAATTTAGTTATATAAGATATAAATCAGATACACATATGCATGCTTTGATGTCTAACAAACATACTATAGCAGTATACGCAGCAATCATTTCATCAATGCTTGTTGCATCTACGTTGGCTATTAGCTATATACAACAAGCAGCGGCTCAAGGTAACATGACTAGCGGTGGAGGTAACGCAACGGGTGGCAATATGACAGGTGGTGGCAACCAAACTGGTGGCGGATCAACTGGTGGTAAAATGACTGGCGCTGGCCCTGTAACTGGCGGGGCAACGAGTGGCGGCAGTGGCAGTAGCAAATAATAATCTCATTACACCATTTGTTTCAATCAAGCACTGTACTCCTCTAAAATCAACAAATCTTTTTTTCTTGATATCTTATATATCATGTAAACCAAGGTCTTTTAGTCTTCAATCGGTTGTAGTTTTACGATATACCTTTACCGTTCTATGAGGTAGTAACCCTGACAATACCATTGTATACAAATCAATACCTTATGATACTAGTCATTAAATATCATGTAGTGAACAGAACCGTACAGATGTCAACATCAAAAAAACAAGATAGAAAAGAAGATAGTAACACTAGCAATAATATAACAGAAACATATTCACAGCTTCAACGTGAGCAGGAACAAGCAATAACCAAAGCATTAGATGAATCTAAAGATAATATAAGAAAAACAACAAATGAAGCAAGAAGAGAAATTCCCCGCTATACAGATGTCGTTTCAGATTATCAAGAAAATACGGTTCAAGCAATTAGAGAGGTTGCTGATTCCTATATAGAATCCCAAAAGGACATTATTGTCAACTCATTTCAGCTCTGGTCGAATTGGATGATATCTCCAAGACAAATCGCTGAAGATTACTCAAATGCAGTTAGCACTCTAGCAGACAACGCTATATCAGCAACAAGATTAGCAAATAATGCGATATCTGCAAATCTACAAGCATTCAATGCATCTGTTCAGACTGCAAAGGAGAATGCAAAGGAACTTTCAAAAATAGGCGGTAGTACCATAAAAGCATTCCAACAAGTATCAAAACATCCTGCTGATAGAGTCTTCGCTCACAGCTAATAGCGAAAAGATCAGACAGTATAATGATAGATAAACAAAATAGACAGACTGCACTTCCATAAATTGCCAGCGAAGCAGTAGTAGCAGGTAGGTCATAGTGGGATTTACCACAATTTTTCTTTTTGTAATGCTTTTCGGAAAACTGCCTTATAACAAAAAATAAAATGACAGATGATTATTCATAAATATCCATTTTCTAACATGTTCAACAGGAATAAGGATATTTTTCTAAAATACCATTTTATCAATCATGAGATTAAAGTTCCTCCCGAATATCAATAGTAGCATTTGAACGTCCAAGTACAGAATAATACATGCTTGCCCAGAATTCGAAAATTCGGAGAGCAATTGACGCTTCTTATGCCATCCTCCTTTCTTCTCATTTGTTACTATATTTTCCACCATACTCATCATTTAGAATTTTAAACTTTCCTCTTCCTTTACGTATGATCTTTCAATGAAATCCAGTTCCATCTATAACGATACAAATCAACATGAATAGTGCTTCTCTTCTTTCTTCAGGATACTTACAATTGTCATATCGACAGAGTCATAGTGGGGTATGTTCTATGGGTGCTATTAGAATACACATTTTTAATTTAATCTCCCAATCTTGCTGATGAGACTCCGGTTGTGGTTCTTTGATATCCTATTTCATCATACGAAAAAGCCAGAATCGTATCAGTGGTTTCATCACCAAGTAATTGACGTGATGAGCCTTCAATAATTTGTAATCAGAAAATAGTTCTTCTTCTGTTGTCACTCCGGATACTGTGCACATAGACTTAACCAAACCTTCTGTAGGAGAGTATTCTAATATTTCCACACATATAGAGATAAGAAAAATATTTTACCTACCCTTAATGAAGTACAACAAACCGTGACTGAAGCTGAAAATGATGGATTACCATCTTCCTTTGGCTAACCAAGACCAATCTACCGCCTTGGACATTCAGATGCATTTGCATGTCATATGTCATAATTGCAAACAACAAGGAGACAAATGGTTTATGCACAGGAGGCTCGTTAACAAAGTTAAGTAATGGTAATTAAATTAATTATTAAATGGTTTTTCATGTTACACAAAAAGAACAATCCCATTTCTATTTTGGTAACAGCATCTATAATAGCTTTGGCACTTGTAATAACAACTAGATTTAGCTATTCTTATACCGGATTTGTAGTTTCAAAGAAAACTGGTAGCTCTAAAAGTGTTAATGGCCTTACAACTCTTGGTGGCGCTTCTTCCTCCTCCACTATGCCTCCTTCAAACACGCTAACTAAAAAGGAGTTAAGCTCATTAGTATGCTGTATAAATGCAGCAAACAAATCAGAAGGTCTCACTCACAAAGTAATTACAAACTGTCTTGATACGGCTAGGGCGATTACTTCTGCTACTAGCACTACTACAAGCAACAGCAGTTCTCCCTCATTAGCACCATCTTTTTCCTCTAAAGCATAACCAACATGAATGAGTCGTTATATGGTCATTATCTTTGCTAAATTATTTACAATTATCGTTTCTACGCTGTTGCTTGTTTCAGCTTATGATACTCAGCAACTAGCATTTGCAGCTCAAACACCAACGATAAAAAACCAATTCAATGATAGCAGTAATAGTAATCCTGCTAACAGCAGCAGTAATAACACCCCCCCAAAAGTAGTCCTTCTAAATTTCTATGATGATGAAAAAGACCAATTTATAAATGCTAAACCAATACTAGATAAATATGGATTTAAGGGCACTTTCTTTATAGTTTGCAATTGGGCAAATACAAACGCTTCACGTATGACATGGCAGGATATATCACAATTGTATAGAGAGGGACATGATATAGAATCCCATTCTACTTCACACAAGATTCTAGACAAACTATCTACTAGTGCTTTAGAATATGAAGTAGGTCGATCAAAGCAGTGCCTTCACGATCACCTTGGTGTCTATCCAACTATATTTTCTCCTCCACATGGCAGAGGATCAAAGAATGCAACTGTAATCAATACAATTGCCAAATATTATGACATTTCTATTGGAGGTTTTGTTGCTGGACCCATGTTCTTACGCTGCGACGGTTGGAAACAATCTTCAACTCAAACCGATTGCAGGACGTATTCCTATAATGGAACGCTAAATTATGCAAACAGATACGACATCAAAGAAAGAACCCATAACGCTTTGGATAAGCGCTACTCGCACAATGATACACAGATATTTCAGAAATTTGTTGAACTAGTAAACAGTCAAATCAATTTTAATAAAAATGGAATAATAAATGCAATTCCCATTATAGGTTACCATGATATAGATAACAATAAAACAATTACTAGTACGGATGTAGATTTATTTAATTCAGAAATGAAATATCTTCATGATAATGGATTTAAAGTCTTTACTATGTCTGATCTTGGATATGATGAAAATAGCAACTATTTGTACATAAAAAATAAAAAATAGTGTGAATAATGCAATTTATGATACCAAAATATATATGATATCCTAACAATTACCAAAATTAACGTACAATACAATACGCGAGCATACAACGTGAAACCACGAGCTATGGAAATTAAACTTCTCTATAGCCAGTAGATAGAAATGCGGAAGGCTAGATATTTGATTACTGTTACAACTTAACAAGGTTAACTTAGTCTTATTAGTCATTGCTCACAAATGTTTGATTCGAATAGATTGGAGTACAAAAAACACAACTATGATTTGATTTTTTCTAGCATTTTTATCTTGGGCATTATTGCTTTGGCAGTATTCTTATCGTCGTCTTTTAATCAGAGCTTTATGTATTCTGCATTAGCTATCAGCAAACCTGCAGTAACTGGTAGTCCTCAGAACATAAATAGCGATACAAACAGTATTAGTGGCAATAATAATAGTATACCTACTGCTAAATCAGTTTATGATACAGGTACCATGTCATTGCCAGCCTCGGTATCAGGTTTTATAATATACATCCCTGATGAGTCACATCACCCCTTAACAGATAACAAGACAATGAGCCTTATTATACTAAGGTTATTTTTATTGTGATGGATGCACATTCCAGTACACATAAAGATAGTATGTAATCAAGATAACGTGCAAAGAGTTAAGGAATTTCTCTCACCAAATAAATTAATCCACATTGTGGAATTCCATGATG
>JBKPMK010000601.1:0-1893 GCA_046732115.1 Thermoproteota archaeon | reverse complement strand
TTTTCTCATAAAAAGAGAAACTTTTCTCAATATAGGTACATTTGAATCCGTTCACGATGCCATACAAGAAGATAAAGCGCTTGGAGCACTTATTAAAAAAAGAGGATATAACATGAAACTTGTAACATTAAAGGAAATGGCATATACTCCATGCTCTGAAGAAGTAAAAGCACTTTGGAATGGAATGGGAAGAACTTTGGCGCCACTCATTATTAAGAATAAATTTAAGGTTATCATGAATTTGCTGCTTATCTTTTTTTATGTTTTCACTAACAGAATTTTCATGTGCCTAGTCTACTATATACCAAACAAAAGATTTGACTGATGTTGGTAAGGTTATTGATTGAGATATATATAGTGATTGAGCACTTGGAATACTGCTTATACGCTACCATTTGTTATACTAGTTATTTCTCATCCCCTTATTTCCGAAAAATTGTTTCTTATAACGAACTTTGGAGTACATTTCCATTTTAATTATTCATTTTTTATATTGCTTAACCTAATAGCTTACATAATGGCGTTTATGGGATGCGCCCCAAAATGTAAAGAATATGGTGTAACACCATTGTATTCGCTAGGAATTCCTTTTGCCTCAATATTTGTAATTGCTGCATGTATGGATAATGCCGTTCCTTTACTAATATCTGGAAAGACAAAGGCCATAGTATGGCAAGGTAGACAATACATATACAGTAAAGAACAACTGGGATTTCACATATGATAATAATAGAATAATTTGAAATCTGATCCCAGCTTTCATAAAACGATTTCAAACTCAGCTTTTGTACCGTATACCGTTACATGATAGAATATAATTCAAGTATTATGTTATCATACTATATATGGATATATAAAATACACCAGATATTACGTCGACGACAAAAACAAAGGTAGCTAAAAAAGGCGGAAAAGCCTAAAGGAGTAAATGCTCCTTCTTTTTTACTAATATGCGACCCCAAATAGTATGGAATGCATTACATACTATAGGGGGCTCTGACAGCAAGTAGGATCGCTGCCTATAGTGTCCCCGTACAAGAATAAAGGATTTTTGAATGTGAAATAGGGATCTTGCTATAGAACAATGTCTTCTGCAACTTTCACAGTATACCAACATATGATATAACACAATCGATGATACTTACCAAACAATAATAATCCAGACTTAACGATAATCCCAACTTGGAAATAAAATTTACTCCAGACTATAACGCAAATGAATCAGTATTTTGGCATATTTTCAAAGAATTAGCAAAGGACAATAACGGATTAGTTGCCTATGATAAATGTAACTTCCCCGATTACTTTATTTATTCATACCATATTCCAATAACATCCTTCAATATTATTTATTTTCTAAACTATTAGCACTCAAACGAGAACTTGATAGAAATATCTCGTCTGATATGACAGTTTTAAGGAAAAGGAAGAAGGAAAGGTGTGTTATACTTGATGCTGCTGATAGTATTTTTGATTATGGAGTCTACTTTATTTTTAATGGCCGATTCTAAGTCAGGTAATAATAACAATGACTTGCTGCCATCAGTAGTATTACTAGATGGTCCGGAACGGCTGCTCTTATCCTTTCTTGGACTACTACTAGTCTTCTTCCCTGTAGAATTATCATCGGATGCAGTACTGCTACCGCTATGAATTGATGGTTGTTTACTGTGAGAGCTACTATTGTCATTTGGACTGCCATCACTAGTATGGTAACCAAGGTACATCAGCTTATCAGAAGCCACAACTGGAGGAGCTGCTGCAAATGTATCATTTTGTCCAGCTGTACTGTTAATTAGTGTCATTGGTGATGGTGTTGAGGGTGTCTATAGCCTTTACCTGAGGTGCCATAGGTAACGGGTAAATTAAGTAACTACGGTTGTACTTAATTTA
>JBKPMK010000600.1:0-1415 GCA_046732115.1 Thermoproteota archaeon | reverse complement strand
ACACAAGATAAAAGGGACAGAGGCAATGTATGGTTTATTCCATATTCTACAATTCAAGAAAGTAGACCTCATCCAGCAGTATTTCCTGAGAAACTACCTTATCTTTGCATAAAATTACATGGTCTAAGAAAAGATATGATTATTTATGATCCATTTATGGGAACAGGTACAACAGCTTTGGCATGTATTCAATTGGGTGTAAGCTACCTTGGCACAGAAATAGATTCGCAATACATCAAAGTGGCTCAAGAAGACATTCAGAAAAGGAACAAAGAGGGAGCCATTGATCCTTGGTTGTCTAAAGGGAATGATGACATAATAGTTAGAAAGAAGACGCCAAGATAGTATAGGCATAAAGGAATTTATTGTTTTAAGAAAGTATTGTTATGGTTGCCAGAAGAGAAGCAACAATTACTTGATTCAATGTTCGGTCTTTCTAAAAATTAGGCAAGGTTCCTTTCTCAACTGTAGTGAAGAAGTCGACAGGTTTTGATGTAATTCCAGTCAATCTTTAAGATTATTCTAATAAGATGCTAATTGATAGTTTGAATAAAATATTTAAAGATTTTTTGAAAACTTTCACTTCAATACGCTCTAGATATCAAGGAGATAGAATAAATGAAGTTGGCAGAAGAATTGAAGACGTTCTAGTTCATGAAATGAATAAACAGCCACTAACTGTTAAGAAACTTCCAAAGACGGGTTATCCTGATATCGAAATATCCCAAACAGATCACATTACATATTTGTAAATGAAAACATCCGCTGTCAAAGTCCGGGTTTAGATATTTCTACTATACTAATTCAGGTAAAATCAAAGCAGTTGCAAGACATCTTCTTTTGGACATATCAGTTTCACAAGAAAGTAAAGGGTATTGGAAAATAGATGATTGGGCATTAAGCGATCTTTCAAAACTAAACGTTCACCTAAAGAATGAGTTTAATTCTTGCAAGAGTGACCTAATGTATGTTAATGCAGGAATAATAGCATCAATATAAGGTTTTGAATTTAATGTACCATAGGAAGTCGTGTAAAGAATTAGATAATTAGTTTATAATCAAAGCTCGAAGCAACTACTATTAATGTCAAAGGAGGCTCTTCAATGACTGAAGAGAAAAAGATCTCGATAATATAAATACGGAGTTGGAACAACTGGCTTTCATCTTCGACTCTCCACATTTCATACAACATTACTCTAGCCACTAGGGAGATAAAGAAGTGGCAGCATATGCATAAGATTAGGAGTTAACTTAAATGTAAAGTAAAAGTAAAACTAAAAGTAAAGGGAAAGAGAAAAAATATTGTTTATTTCCTTACATTTGCGATAGACATCATTTCGTCAAATTGATTATACATTTGCAATAGACGTAAACCTTTTTCTGTTGTTCTAAACAGTTGTGTTTCATCCTCATAT
>JBKPMK010000599.1:0-15954 GCA_046732115.1 Thermoproteota archaeon | reverse complement strand
TAGATAATCTCTCACCATTTACTCCAGATATACTGAATTGTCTAAATAATCTTGGTGCAATGTATATTTGTAAAAGATTTTCTGAAATAAATAATAGCAATGAAAACATTGAAAAGAACCATTATGATAAAGCAATATTATCTGGAAGGCCAAGGAGTTGCAGGGAGATCAATATTATAAATTCAAAGATCATAAAGCATTATTTTGAAAATGATACCCCTGTATTAGGAATATGTTATGGTGCAGAAATTATAGCTTTAACGCTTGGGGGATCAATCTTTAGAATGAATTGTAATGTTCAAGGTACAATATCTGTGACTGTATCAAAACCAAATAGATTGATAAATGATAGAAAATCAGTAAGTGTTTATGAAAGCCACAGATATTGCGTTTCAAGATTGCCCAAAGGCTTTGGATCGCTTGCAAGTTCCCAACACTGTGAAAATGAAATTTTTTCCCATAGAAAAAAGAAGATCTTCGGTGTACAATTTCATCCTGAAAAAAGTGGTGAGGATGGCATCATATTGTTATCAAACTTCATAAAACTCTGATATATCCTTTGAGTTAATAGAATAAGAATGATTTTTATTTCCATTGGACTATAAACATCTTCTTGCACTCTGAATCAGAACATTCTATTACTTTGCCATTACTTAGTGAGAAGGATGAAAGTATTACCCTGCCATTAGTAATTAATGTGGTTACAAGGTATTGGGGTGAAGAGATTCCCTTAGATAATGGAGTTGCAGTAAAGAATTATTCTGGACTCAAGGGACCTATAATGATAGAGGGAATAGACCGAGCTGAAAAAAGTGGCTTTGTTTCATATATTTATGAGGGTTCTATGAGAGATCTCAAGAAAAGAGTGGACCAAGGAATCCCACCAATAGTTATAACTCCAGGTATTCACGAAACTATACAACATGCAACTATTATTTGCGGTTATAACCCAGAGGAACGTAGACTCCTCACTTATGTTCCACAACCTGATACAGTAGGTGCAATTCCTGAAGTAAAATTTGAGCAGGATTGGAAACAAGATGGCATGGTTACGCTAATACTGATTCCAAAAGATATGGGACATCTGTTCAAAAATGAGGATCTAAGATTTAAAGACTCAAATAGAATTTGTTTTGAAGCAGAAAGATTGCATCATCAAGGGAATAGTTATGGTGCCATAGATAAATTGCGTAAAGCAGTTGAAATTGACAGTGAAAATCCTCAGGCGTGGTGTTTACTAGGAGGTGTATATAATGAACTTAACTCTGAGGAGGCAGTCTTATGTTATGAAAAAACAATCAAGATTAATCAAAATTATTACCTTGCTTATCGTGGTCTTGGAAATTATTATTTAAAAAAGAAGGATTATACCCTTGCTGAAGCATATTATACAAAAGCAATTGAAATCAACCCTTATAGATTTGGACCAATATATAAAAATCGAGCGGTTGCGCGATTGCAACTTAATAATAATCCAGGGGCCAAAGAGGATCTGATAAAGTACCTTGAACAAACACCTAATGCGGGAGACCGAACAAACGTAAAAGATGCATTAGATCAGCTTTAAAAATCTAATCAACCTTAAACCACATCATCATTTGCATTTGATGTATATATATAAATATATGCCTTCATTTCTAGTCTCAGAAGGAGTATAAGCAAGTTAAATACGATTGAGGTCTTAAAGTCTATTATTGGTATTATTAATATTATAACACAGTGGGAAAAAAGGAGAGAACTCTATAGGTAGCTATGATCATATGAAAACAATAGGCTTAATTAATAAGAATACGGATCATTCTAAGAATATTCTAATAGTTTTTCCATCTGCTTTCTCAGCAAACAAAATGGATGAACTAAAGTCTCTCATAAGTAAAAAGCTTCAGTTAAGCAATATTACGGTGAGTAAAATCGTTAATGAAGAAATATGTATTGCCTTTGAGGTTGCAGATGTTGTAGAAGCGGCAGCAATCACATCTGAAATGTTCGGTATAGACAAGGTTGCTATTGCAAAACGCATCAAAAATGAATTCAATGACGTTGTAAATGAAATTGTTAATATCGGAAAGCAAATAATATTGCCAGGAGAAAAATTTTTTGTTAAAGTTTGTACTAGTGATAGTGCGAAAAAAAAAATAAGCTACGTTGGAAGAGATATAGAATTTGCCTCTGTAGGTAATCTTGTAGCAGAGCTCTCCCATCTAAGAGCAACACCAGTGAAAAATGAACTTGGAGCTGATAAAATAATTTTGGCATATGTTAGCAAGGATTCAGCATATGTATGTCTTCAAATAGATAAAGCCCTTGGAGGTTTACCATTTGGCTACCAAAACAAGAAAGTAACATGTGGTATACATAATATTCTGTCGCTTGTGTCTTGTATGTTATCTATGAAATGTGGTTTTATACCTGAGCCCTTTATTCTGTACACAAATGAATACGATCTTAAAGAAAACGCAAAGATGTTTGGTCATATAGCATACAAGATGGCAATCAAAAAACATACAATTCGAATAATGCATATCGATATTCCAGATAGATATGATGATAATATAAAATTCATGCTACAAGAGAGTATATCTGCTAGGATTTCAACTCTTTTACCGGGAAAGCGATTAGTTTTACCGTTAAGCGCAGCAATTCATCCTCCATGGTTTGTAGAAGAAGTTACAGATAAAATTGTACATGCAAGGAAGATCTACTGGATGCCACTTGTGCTCTTAACTACTGGCATATATCATGAAGCGATGGATATGGGGTTAAAAGATAAAACGATGCTAATTGATGTTCTGATCAATAACATGACTTTTACAAAGATTGAGTATAAAAAATATCAACGTATGATTGATACTTCATCTAAAGTTGCACTTAAGAATATGAAAACTATTTCATTAAATGTAGGACCGAATTATCTCCACAACATTATCGATTCCGTTTAGTTTTTCAGTTAATGTCCTTAATTCATTTGCATTTCTTTGATATTTGGAATCACCTAGTATTTGGTGAATTGCAACAGCAACTTGACTAGCATTCAATTGTTTTGATTTTAACATAAGACCTAGACCAATTTTAGCGATCTTCTCAGAATTACCTAGTTGTTCAGCATGATTTTCTATAGGTATCGTGATAATGGGTTTGCCAAATCGAATAGCCTGAGATATTGCTACATGTCCACCACGCAATACTATCAAATTACTCATAGCAAAGATTTCATCTCGCACAGGGCACCATTCATAGTACCATCCTAATCCTGAGAGTTTTTTAGGTTCAGGATTTCCTTTTGGTTTCCCTTCAGAAATTATATATTGGATATTATCGTGAAGTTGTTTGCAAGCGTTTACTGCAATTCTAATGATTGGCATGCGGGTTTCTAAAGGTCCACTAACATGAATAAATACAATTGGTTTGGATCTGTCTAAACCAAGATAATTTGCTACTTTGCTGATATGTTCCCGTGTCACATATGATTTTGGTGTGATAAAACCCACGTAATTTAATTTCCGTGCCACAGAGTTCGTATCCCAGACATTGTGGGATGCTATTGTATATGGGGGAGGCAGATCAGGTACTAGAATTCTATCTGCTAATGTCCACATGATGCCAAGAATTTCGCCGGTTATCTTTTCAAATACCCTAGATATCCAGAATTCCCGAAGTCGTGGAGAGAGTAAAAGTTTAACTTGATTCAAAATCACTATAGATGGTATTCCTAAAAATTTAGCTGCTATGACTGGTGATAGTCTTGAATCTGAAACTATGATATTTGGTCTATATTCTATCATGTTATGAGCCTCTCTATTAATCTGCCTTAGAAAATTCGTAAACCATTTGGGAATATTTGAAATACTGTACTTTATTGAAAATTCGCCTTCAATATTCCATGAGAACTCAACGGGAGGAACTATTACACAATCGTAGCCATGCATGCGGATATACATTTCTGCTTCTCCAAAGGAGGAAAACCTAGAAAATACTCCCAAATTCCGAAGTATATTTGCTATCATAACTAGTCGGCTTGCATGACCAAGGCCAACTCCATAAGGTGTAAGGTAAGCTTTTGCCAAGTTATGAAATTGTAAAAAAGGCCTTACTATATATTGCTAAGGAGTGCCGAGATAGATATCTTATGTAGACTTAAGGAATAATAATGTCACATCATTATGATTTTGTATTCGCAAACTATTTGCGTCCGTAGGTGATGTGCAAATAAAAATATGCATAAAAAATAAAAATGTAATATTGATTTTATAGGATTTATGAAACTAGGTAGCAGACTAGTCAAAAATTAGTACTGTGTATTAGGCAGGCCAATTAAAAACATGAGTTATTTTATCTTTACTTTGTTAATTTTTACTTTGTCATTTATATGCCGCATTCTGAAAAAATATTATAATAAGTGTATCATATGCATCAATTAATACCCTTTTGTATAATCACATGCTACTCTAACTTTACCAAATGGAATCAATAACTATTGTAACTATTGTATAGCGATATTCTATAGCTAAAGATCAACTTTTTTTACATTTCCATTAGGCTCGAACTCCTTATATATGATGGCTCCAAATTTGTATAGTTGTGATTCTGGCATAAGCCAAGCATCAAGCGGAGCGCCAGCCTTGTAGCATATGTTTGCAAGATACTCATCAATATCCCAATTCAACTCCACAGGAACTTGGGGAAGGAGTAATCCTGAGCCATACTTACATTTTAATATCAAACCATCTCTTCCGATTTTAATGTGATTCTTGTAATCTTTTGGATTCTGCACCTCTATCTTCTCTGGTGGCGAGAGAACACTGACTTCAAAAATTATATTTTCAATATCCTCTTTACTTATCGGCTCAAATCTAGGATCCTGTGAGGCCGCAGCTATAGCAGCTTCGATTACTGATTGATAGAGTGTTTTTTCAGCAAGTGGAAAGCCTACACATCCACGCAGATACTCTTTGTTATTGCTTAGGTAATTTAAAGTAACAAATACTCCAGCCTTTTGAGAAAGTCCATATAAATTATCGGCATTAATGACGACTGACTCATTAAGATATTTTTCAACTGCTTTTCTAGCTAGCTTAACTAATTTCTCTCCGTATATCTCAGACATAAATGTGACCTATATGTGATTACACATATGTGCAAAACTTAATTTAAAATTATATAATAATAATAATGATGTCTTGAATGTTAATTAAGCCATCAATTACCTCTACGAGACAAAGGAGAGACTTAGATAAATGAACCTTTGAGTTTACCTGATAGGGAAATCTCTAATACAATTTGTTATATAATATAATTCAATTATCAAAAATAAATTGAATGATAAGTTATGTTTGATCCAGGTCTTTTATAAATTCTATCTAATTATTGGCGTTTTCTTATCAAAACCACCAGATCCAAATTTGCAGTAAAAGCACTGATCTGATTGCATATAAGGTATTTGCTGAATTACTACTGCACCGATTTTGAGCGCAATTTTAGTCATTATCCTATATTTCAAAGGCATTGAAGGAACAACCTCCTTAAAATAAACCTTATAATGATCTGGACACAGTTTGAGGCTGATCTGGGCTTTCTGTCTATGATCAGGACTGATATCTTTGTTATTGTTACTTATGGCCTTGGCTATATTAATCTGTTCACGAATATATTCATGTTTTGGACAAGGGCAATCTTTACCCTGAGGATGCTTATATGCGGGGACATTCCTCCAATTAAACTCTGGGAAGTCCTTCTCAAAATCGTCCATATGAAGGTCACTATACTTAGAGTGTCGTATCATATAAAGATGTAGCAAGTTCATAGTAACCTTACTTATGATTCCGCATTACAGATACAATTAATCTCTTTAAATAACAAAAAAATATATCTATCTTCTGTTATCTAACAAATCACAATCGACGTGGCACGGGACCAACATATTAATGGAAGCAGCAATGCAGCAGCAGCTGCTGCTACTACAACTGCAGCAAGAAATAACAATACTAGGATACAGAATGTGAATTCAGCTGATTCTAACCTAAAGACCCTTTTAGACTTCAAAAAAGCTCTCTTGGAAGAGCAGAAAACGACCGATCAAAGGATTCAGGAGATCAATAATAAAATTGAATCCACTAAGATGCAAATCGATGAGGAGCGAACCCAATTAGATGAAATGCGTAATAAGCTAAAGCAAATTAATGAACAAAAAGATAAAGAATATACTAAATTCATGGAGCTAAAGAAAAGCCTTATCGAGATCAGGGATGAAATGAAGAAGACCCTTGATGACAAGGGGGGGTCCTCTGCAACATCAAAATCACGCAAGGATAGGTTTGACTTTGCAAATTTGAGCAAGAATTTGGAACAGATTGAACGTGATATCCAGACTAAGAAATTGTCAAAGGATGAAGAACGAAAACTGGTTGCAAGATCAAAAGAAATTGCCACCAAATTGCATAGTTTGAAGATCATACACAAGAAAGAAGAGCATTATAGAAGAATTTCTTCCCAATACGATACACTTAAAACTAAGATGAATAGCATTTTTGATCAAAAAAACGAATTTGGAAATAAGATTGGTGCATTAAAAACTAGCCTTGATTCATTATTAAATCTGCGCGAAGAACTATATGAAGAACGAAGAAAAGAAATTCATGGAATAAGAGAAATCGCAGCAAAATTAGAAATGGTAGATACTCAACTAAATGCAATTGAATTTAGAAGGTCAAGAATACAATACAGTGAACATAGGCAAAGAAGACAAAAGGAAACTGATGAAAAGCGCACTTCACGATATGAAGTATCGCAGGAGAGAACAAAACGCAACAAAGAAAATCAAGAAAGGTGGAACACTTTAAAGGAAGTTGCGCTAAAAAAGATGTCAAATGGCGAAAAATTAACATTTGATGAGATGAAACTGATATTTGGAGATAGTGGACCTGAATAACATGATAGCATTATATGAACCCTTATATGGCAAAAGTTGAAACAATTCAAAGTACATTGACGCGGCGGCAATGATGGTTTAGTAAGAACAAGAGCATTATAGCGGCAAGCATGATAGTCAGGATATTAGTATGTATACGATTTCTAATATAGCAATTTATCCGCGCTTCACTCCAAGAATCTACATATTTATTACAATTTAGAGATTGTCGCTATTCTAAGTACTATTAAGTGGGATTTGTAATATTGGCAAGAGGGCTCCTTGTCATTTTAAATACAGGATTTATCATACGCTCAATAGAACTTGAACTAAACTCTTATTCCAGTTAAATTTGTATCTTTAGCCTCCTATAGATTCAGTTGTTGCATTCTTTTTAACTGCTGTACTGGTTGCATGAGCAGCAGACATGTTATTATTGGTATTGGTATTTGCAGTATCTTTTATGTTATGCGCAGTTACCAATGATGTGCGGTATGACGATAATGTCGCTATGATGGAAACCAGAATTACTGCATGCATTCATGTGACAATCATGACATTATTATACTGTATCTTCTTATGAATATCTTTAGGAACAGTATCTTTAATGAAATATAAAATAAATGGCTACAAGCTATGTGCAACTATTTGTGGTACGATTTGTCTTGATTGTTTTAAATTAATGAAGTAGAAACCAGTTCTTCCTTTACAAGATTAGGTGATTCTGCTAAGGACTATTGAAAAAATATTTGAGTTTGTTACCTCTTCTTCTTTATTGCAAAGTACTCTTTATAGTAACGCCTAGGATCGTACTTGTGAGACCCCCTGTTTGCAGCATATCCTTTGTTATTGCTATCATAGAGATCATTGTTCTTGGAATCTTTTGTTTTCTCATCAGGATTTATTTTTCTTCTTTCATGATCTTCCTTAGCAAACTGTTTTGTTAATTGCCATCTATAAATAAACTTGCCAGCTATTATACCACCGACAATAACAGCCCAAATCCAAAGTGGAGGATTTTCCAACCTATTATACGCCGTCTATATTAAGTAGATCATAATCAAATATCAAGCTTCGCACTATAAGCATTATTTCTTCATGTCGGGTTCTTAATATTGACAAATGCATTTCCAAAGTAGCATATAGTCTCATTATCAAACATGAAAAATTCTATAATACTTAACGTTGAATTCATTCTTAGTTATTCAAGGAATTTTTTGATTCTTGTACAAGGATGTTCACCGTAGTTACATTTTCATATTATTAGAGTATTCCGTCACTGCATGAATATATGAGAGCGAAATATTACATAAATGGCAGTATCGTTATTTATGCTGGGATTTGGTTGCACTCATCTTTCGATGTACTCTTTTATTTTACAGACATGGTGCCGGCGAATATAGATAATTGAGTAATGAATATTGTTATATCGTTATCTATTGGAGGATTTTTTGATACTGGCGTGAGAGGAGAGACAGCATCATATTGTCGAAATAACCACATTCAGCACAAATGACCTATGAATATGTATGATGATTCAGGAACAAATGAGTATAGAGATGCACAACGGAAGTTCTGATCATAACAAAGCAGAGGTTTTAATGGAAGATGATAATAGTGCACATAAAAAGAAGAATAACAACACTAAATAGGAGTAAGTTCGCGTTCTTTTCCTTTATCTTTGATAATACGTCGAGATGTAAAGCGACAAATTTTGAAATAACTGTATCTTAAGTTTAGAGTGGGTATCTCCTATATTGTAGTTAATTATAAAATATTACTTTTACTGTTACTAAAGCACAGAACATACTTTTGTAATCATTATGTCATAATCTTAAGCCGTATGGAGCTGTTAATGACCTTGTATTATACTAGAAGAGAGTGTATCCTCCATTTTTGCGATCTCCTCATGACTCCTATAATATCTTTCCAAAGATGCTCTTGCATTTTTCTCAAGTTATCTAAGAATGAGCTCTTAACGTATGCATACGCTTAGTTGCGATGGGGTACTCATATGTATTTGGAGCTCTGCCCAAATACTGTATAGTATTCTGTTTACAGAAAATTTTGCTATTAGCGTTCGTACAATCGTATATGTTTATTATGTATATGCCTTAATCTCAATAATGGTATATAAGTGATAGTGCTAGTTTGCCAACTGGGCGTAAGAAGAAGTTCTATAGAATACTAATTGCAGCAGATGGTTCCGAAGCATCAATGGACGCAGCAGATTATGCCATAGAAATAGCAAGGAAATGCGAATCAGAACTAATTGCCTTATATGTTATTCTCTCTGATATAACTATATTTGGTACAAATCTGCCACCGCACATAATTGAAATAAGACAACAGGCTAAGCAATATTTAGATAAAATAAAGCAAAAGTTGTCAGATCAAGGCTATGATGATAAAATACAAATGAGAACAGAAATAATATCTTCTGTAACTACAGTGGGCGGCATCGTGAATTTTGCTGAAAGAGAAAACATTGATTTGATTGCAATAGGTACTAGAGGAAGATCAGGATTTAAGAAATTGCTATTTGGAAGTGTTGCGTCAGGTGTTGTGACTTATGCTCATTGTCCTGTAATGGTAGTAAAATAAATTGAATATGTGCTACAGGCATGCTCATAAGGATATCTTTAGACTTATTCGAACTCGACTGTCTGTATCATGCGTCGGTTTATTCATGAATCGCAAAGATTCTGCTCATAACGCAAAAACCTTCTGCTCTTCTCTTACGCTTATTCTACGCTGTATTTTATATTTGTCATATATAGTCGACCAAAGAATTAATATTTGTTGACAATATGTGGCTTTCGCAGCCAACCGATAAAATTTGAATGCAGTAATTGTGGATATATTACTGATGACAAGGTCTATGTATATTGTAAGCTGTGATCATATGCTAGATTGATAGCAGTTGTTTGAAATAGGGTTGTGGTTGTCAGAGTTGCGGTATCAAACTAGGACATAGTTGCCACTATTGCAGTAATTGTGGCAAGTAGATACAAATGATGCCGCTCATTCATTCAACAGTAACTTAAGTATACATTCCACCACTATCCGACTTTTTAAGCTCTATTGTAACTTTATCGCCAACTTTTATTCCTATGTCTTCATATTCTTTCATACTCATTTTAAATGTAGGTGAATCACTCAATGGTCCACTACCACCAATCATTTTAGAAATATTTCCCATTGCCTTAGGCAAGTTCTTCATTAAATCCTCTGGGGAAGTAAATGCCATTACATTTGGTCCAAAAGGATTTTGCTGCTGTTTTTCTCCTGACCTGTAATCATTAGGATCACTAAATGTGGCGTAAACATAGGGACTGCCGTCCTGGGATGCCTCGATTCTGGCAACTATGAAATCTTTTTTCATAAGTATCTATTTAATTATTTGGCAATACCAACTTATAATTTTTTAACATAACCGCAAGCATAGCACCTCTTTATTTAATAGAAAGTCTTATTGTAAAAACGCATGGTCGATTGCAAATACTTTAGAAATATAATATATTTGAGTTAATCCTATATTGATATGGTAAGTATTTTTCAAAGGTTTGAAAAGCTGTGACTTCTTTTATAGACAAACGTAATGCAAAATAAAATCAGCAACATATCAGCTAGAGGATCACTGCAATTTTTAGTATATCTATATGTCATCAAGCGATATAGGGTTTTCAAGTGTTGTCAGATCCTGCTGTTCTATATCGTTAGACACCTTTGCCTTAACTAATCGTCTGAGTAGTTTTCCGGTTCTAGTCTTGGGCAGGTCATTGACGAATTTAACGAGATTGGGACGGGCAAATCCCCCAACAGAATCTTCAACATTTTTAATAATTTCATCCCTTATAATATCCATATTTCCACTATCTCGCATCAATGATTTATTGTTCAAAATTGCGTATACAGCTATTGTCTCGCCTTTTACCTCATCAGGCATACCTATGGCCACAGCTTCCGCCACAGCGGGATGAGATGTTATAGCTGTTTCAATCTCAACACTTCCAATCCTGTGTCCTGCAACCTTGATGATGTCATCAGTTCTGCCTTCCATATACCATAGTCCGTCATAATCTACAAATACGAGATCACCGTGATACCATACATCTTTATATTTTGACCAGTACGTTTCAATAAATCTATTCGCATCGTTTAAAATTCCTCTTGTCATCGAGGGCCATGGCCTCCTGATCACCAAGTAACCCTTGTCTGTATGCCTACCTTCCTCATCAAAAATGTCAGCATCAAATCCTGGAATAGGACATCCTACGGTACAAGGCTTTAGTGACATAACTGGCAAAGCACTAACAATAGCCCCCCCAATTTCAGTACCGCCAGATAAATTGATTATTGGACATCGTTTTTTACCAACGTTTTCAAAATACCATGTCCATGCATTATTATCTATAGGTTCACCAGTAGTAGTCAGAATTCTTAATGATTGGAAGTTATAATTACCCATTGATAAATTATTCCTTATAAAAGTCCGAATTGCTGTAGGGGACGCACCAAAAATTGTAACTCTGTGTTTATCGATTAAATTACACCAAGTGTCTGGTTTTGGATAGTCAAGAACGCCATCATAAATCAGAGCTGTACCACCAATCAGAGGACTGCCATACACAACCCAGGTTTGACCAGTAATCCAACCAATGTCGGCATACCAGAACAAGATGTCCGTTGGCTTCATATCAATCAAAAATGAAGTTTGTTGTGCAGCAACTAAGGTGAAGCCACCATGAACTTGAATAGTGCCTTTTGGAACACCAGTCGTACCTGATGTATATAGAATAAAAAGGGGGTCTTCTGAATCCATAACCTCTGTACTACACTGCTTTCCGTTTAACTTTGCATCTGCTACAAATTCTTTGTAGGTAATTATCTTGTTGTCAAAAAAACCTTGTTCCCCCTCCTTCCATTCTCCAATCGTGATTATTTTTGAGATACTTGTATCTCTTACAGCAGATATCCATTGGCTTTTAAGATTGATAATATGAGATCTACGATGCATTTTAAATGACGTAATCAACATCTTTGCACCTGAATCCTTAAGACGCAATTGTAGAGCTTTGCTGCCATATCCCGAGAATATTGTCGTATGTATTGCACCGATTTTGGAGCAGGCAAAAAGGGAAAAAAATGCCTCAGGAACCATGGGTGAATAAATTGCTATGACATCGCCTTTTTTAATGCCGGCAGCTAATAGTGAACTAGCAAACAAGTTCACCTCATATGCAAGCTGTCCATATGAAATTTTCCTTATGTCTCCTCTTTCGTTTTCGAAAATATATGCAATTTTATTTGGTTGATTTTTTGCATGTCTATCAATTATGTTGCTAATTATATTGCATTTGCCATTTATAAACCACCTTGTCCACGGAATTCCATTTGATGAGTCAAAAGTTTGCTCATACTTTTTAAACCATTCTAAATTAAGATCCTCGTTTACTGCATTCCAATACCATTCAATATCTTCGTTAGATTTTTGTATAAGCTGAATATAATCTTCGATACCGTGCTTACTCATGAAGCGAGAAATATTGCTATTTATCCTATTTTCGTAGCTAGGCCTATATAAGAAATAGTTGTTTCTATTATCACTGGACAACAGGTTCATATTATAATGACATAACTGTAAATATTTACTTATATGGAAAATGGATATACTTTAAAATGATTATATCGTTTACTGCATATCATTTGTATATTGGAACAGAAAATGGCGATGACAATTACTATTATACATGGATATACTTAAAATATATTTCGTGTAAAAAGGTAATGTAAATATGTTATGCTAACAAATGTAGCTAAAATATAGAAAGTTTATTTGCACATCTGATATCGTATAGGTCTTATGATCGAAGAGATACGATATGACTTCAAACAGCATCCAAAACATGCTGACGATTTTATCCGTGATTTAATTAAGCTAATGCTAATTTCAAAGATGAATTCTACATTTAAGAGCTCCTTATCAAGAAACAATTTTAGAAATTTGATAAAACAAATTCCTGGATGTGAGACACATATTGTAAAATACGGTAGACCTATTTTATATGTAAAATACAAAGGCATGGAATTTACTGATCAAAAAGTCACTTCACAATTTGTTAGAATAAATGATTATGTAGTTGATGTAACAGTGGAATCTGTGTTTGGAGAGTTTGTAAGAAACTTTGATAAGATAGCATCTAGTCCAGAAAGCAGAGTTACGTGGGGTATAGTTAAGGATGCTGATTTCGTAATAAACCCACTCTTCGTATTGCTCAATTCATTCATTAATGCAGTAAATGAATTAACATTGCTTAACCCACATAACCCTGATAGTCTAATGGGAAAAAAATTTGGAATTAGAAATGCCAATGTTACAAAAAACACAATACAGTTAGAATTTACAATAGATGGACGATTAAATATAATGGAACTAAATGCATCAAAAAAAATAAAAGATCATATTATAGTTTTGTTATTTACGAACTCACAGATTGCTAAAACTTTAGTTTCTATAATGAAGCAGTAAAAGACCTCATTTATTACACGCAGATTTTGTACTCGCTATGGTATTCAATTAACAAATAAAAATTATTTATAAGAATAAGTTCACTTATAGCCCCTTAACTAATATATGCTATTACTCAAATTAGTATCAGCCACATATTGCAATCTGTCAGCAGATTAAATAATGTCCTGTGTTAATTATAATCCACCATTGTGAAGCAGAGCCGCGAATAAAAGTATTAGTATAGACAACACTACAGTAATTCTACCAAGTGAAATTATTTTTGATCGTATAGATTGAATATATACATTGCCGCCATTTTGTACCTCTACTTTCCTTTCTACCTGTGTATTGAGGATTTTAACGTGCACTATGTAGGTTGAAATAGTTGTAATTACTAGAATGATTTTGATCAATAATATTATACCATACTTGGTATCAATGAGTAGATTGGGTTCTTCAAGGAACGAACGCGAATTATATATACCTGTTATTATCAAAATGCCAAAAGACGGCATCGCAATCTTATTAAATTGCCTACCAATTCTGATCATAAGCACAACACGCTCTTCTACTGTTCTTGTAATGGTTTTGAGCATAGGTGAAAGAACTATGCCAAGAAAAATTGAGCCTCCTACCCATATCGAAGCACAAGTTAGATGTAACCACATGATCAAACTATCGGTAAGGGCCATCTCTCTTACTGATGATGTATCATGGTATATTATCCATGCTGCCAGAATAAAGAAAGGTTTTAATTCACTTTGTATTCAGCTAGGATAGAACAATTCCATGTTTCTTAGCCGGCGCAGAATGATTCTTATCGGGGCATTCGCAGCGATTGTTGTTATAATTGTTCTGCTCCCAAAGATTCTGACTATCACGTTACCTGCTAACGTAAATAATGTAAATATAAATCTCTCAAATGTGGAACTTGTAAATCCAAATATTGCAAATGATAGCCGCACAATCGGGTTAAATGTTTATTTCAATATATATAATCCGACTCAGCAGGTATTAACTACATCGAAGATTGAATACCAATTATTTGCAAATGGTACGCCGCTGGGATCAGGAATTTTGTCATATGAAGATATTCCTCTTAATGGGAGGCCTCAGCTTTATTATAATTCGACAACACCATTAAAGTCATCATTTGAGGTAACTTACTCAAATACTAGTGCTCCAATCATCAAGTTATTGTCAAATCTGCAGACAGCAAAGCAAATAAAATGGAGGGCCATAGGTGAAGCACAAATAGAATCTGGGTTCAGCTCCCTTCCAAAACAGTTCAATAGCGAGCTCTAAATCAAAGCTATTATGTGAAGTTTATCTGCTAGAAGAATATGTATATTCTAGATCTCAAGGAGGACTTATATATACGCAATTATTGAATACTTTCTATTTACCGTTATATGACGCTTATAATACATCTTTATATGCATCTTTCTGACTTCGTTGCATGAGACTGATATTATAAAAATGGCGCAGCAGATATCAAGACTACGAAAAATGCTTTTAGATTAGCTTTGAAGTTCTATCGATTTCAGGAGAGAACTGATTAGGATCAGCCTATTAGCTTTAATTAAGGTCTTAAACTACGATGATACTCTCCCAATGGCAGCAGAACAACCTTTGAAAACAGGAAAAGATCCAAACGATTCCAGAGCTGAGATGACAATTATGATGCTGCCTTCAGATGCTAATCCAAAAGGCAATGTGTTTGGAGGTGTCATATTAAAACATGTAGATCTTATTGCTGGTTTATGCGCCAAAAGACATGTTGGTCGTGCTAATATCGTCACTGCAAGTATCGATAGAATGACTTTTTTAAAGCCTGTATTCATTGGTAATGCACTAATTCTTTCTGCAAGACTAAATTATGTAAAAAGATCTTCTATGGAAGCTGAAGTTACTGTGGAAGCTGAAGATCTAGACGACAGTATGATAATTCACACAGGTACAGCGTTTGTAACCATGGTTGCTCTCGATAAATATGGAAAACCTACAGAAGTTCCAGCACTGATATTGGAAAGAGATGATGATAAAATACGATTTCGACAAGGTGAAGCAAGAATGATTTCTCGTCTGAAGGAAGCAGGCAGAATGTAATTCAAAGGACTCATATATAGTATAATTCATTAGTTATTCAACCTTTCTTGATCGGATCTGGAATGAATATTAGCGAATCCATACCACATAACACAAAATGCTAAGCATCAATCAAAAAGAATAAAATAATGTCAAATTTGATTTACAACCCTACATATGAGCGTTGATGAATATTATTGTACAATTTGGAACAAACTATTGTATGAAATGCTATCTGTAGTCTATGATTGATGAGTAAATACGATGTAGATAAAGTATACATTGATGGCACTAATCCATCTTTTACTAAATCCCTCAAAATACAGATAGGTGAAGAAGCAGATTATGATAAAGTGATTGCCAGGTATAGATCGGAAGGGTTTGGAGACGATGCTGCTCTTAAAGATATGAAAGTAGCTCCTGTCAATTTCAATAAAGAGCATAAAGC